>NZ_JBHXEG010000098.1:12193-30636 GCF_042724935.1 Kitasatospora sp. NPDC127060 | reverse complement strand
TTCGAGAACGACGCCTCGGTGGTCGCCGCGCTGCACGCCAAGGGCCGCAAGGTGATCTGCTACGTCAACGCCGGCTCCTGGGAGGACTTCCGCCCCGACTCCGCGGCCTTCGCCAAGTCCCTCCAGGGCTCGGACACCGGCTGGAAGGGCGAGAAGTGGTTCGACATCCGCAAGCTCGACCAGCTGAAGCCCCTGATGGCGACCCGCTTCGACATGTGCAAGAGCAAGGGCTTCGACGCCATCGAGCCGGACACCATCGAGGCCTACAACCAGAACAGCGGCTTCCCGCTGACCCCCGATGACCAGCTCAAGTACAACCGGATGCTGGCCCAGCTCGCCCACGAACGCGGTCTGGCCATCGGCCTGAAGAACGACCTGGACCAGATCCCCGCACTGCTGCCGGACTTCGACTTCGCGGTCAACGAGGAGTGCTCGCAGTTCGACGAGTGCGACCGGGTCTCGCCCTTCATCAAGGCGGGCAAGGCGGTCTTCCACGTCGAGTACAAGCTCGACACGGACCGGTTCTGCGCCAAGACCAAGGCGCTGGGCTTCAGTTCGATGCAGAAGAAGCTCGACCTCAACGCCTGGCGCAAGCCCTGCTGAGGCCGGAGCCGCACGTCGCGCGGGTGACCCCCACCAGGGCCACCCGCGCGACGGTCACTTGACCGCCAGCCAGACGACGGCGCCCAGGACGGCCAGGACGACGACGGCGACCAGCGCGATCACGCCGGTGCGACTGCCGTTGTTGCTGCTGCCGTAGGTGGAGACGGAGCCCGGTGCCTGGGGTGCCGGGGTCTCGTCGACGAACGCCCGGAACATCTGGGTGCTACCGGCGGGGTCGTAGTCGTTGTCAGCCATGGCACGGACTCTAACGAATCCGCCCACCTCAGGCACACCCCGGACCCCTCCTGGGATGAACACGCCACCCGCCCGTGCGACGGCGGTACGACCGGATCGTGAAATCCGTGTGACCGACGGAATGCGCTGCCGCGCAAGCGGGTTGACTGGGATCATGACCGGAAACCAGAGCCGGGTCCGCCTCGGCACCTCCGACCTGTCCGTCCACCCGCTCTCCCTCGGCGGCAACGTCTTCGGCTGGACGGCCGACGAACAGCAGTCCTTCGCGGTGCTGGACGCCTACGCCGCCGCGGGCGGCAACTTCATCGACACCGCCGACGTCTACTCCGCCTGGGCCCCCGGCAACGCCGGCGGTGAGTCCGAGACGGTGATCGGCGACTGGCTGCGCAGCCGGGGCAACCGGGACTCGATCGTGATCGCCACCAAGGTCGGCGCGCACCCGGAGGCGAACGGCCTGGGCGCGGCCAACATCAAGGCCTCGGTGGAGGGCTCGCTCCGGCGCCTCGGCGTCGACCACATCGACCTGTACTACACCCACCGGGACGACGACACCCCGGTCGAGGAGTTCGTGACGGCCCTGGACGAGCTGGTCCGCGCCGGCAAGGTCCGGGCGGTCGCCGCCTCCAACATCTCCGCCGAGCGGCTCGCCGAGGCGCTCGCCTTCGCCGAGCGCGAGGGCCTGGCCAAGTACGTCGCGGTCCAGCCGCACTACAACCTGGTCTCCCGGGACACCTTCGAGGGCCCGCTGGCCGACGTGGTCGCCCAGCACGGCCTGGCCACCGTGCCCTACTACGCGCTCGCCTCCGGCTTCCTGACCGGCAAGTACCGTCCGGGCGGCGCCGGCGTCGACAGCGCCCGGGCCGAGGGCGCCGCCCGCTACCTGGCCGAACCGCGCGGCCCCAGGGTCCTGGCGGCGCTGGACGCGGTGGCTGCCGAGCACGGCGTCGAGCCCGCCGGGGTCGCCCTGGCCTGGCTCGCCGCCCGCCCGACGGTCGCCGCCCCGATCGCCAGCGCCCGCACCGTCGACCAGCTGCCCCCGCTGCTGGCCGGCGCCACGCTGAAGCTCACCCCCGAGCAGACCGCACTGCTGGACGCGGCCTCCGCCTGATGCCGCGCCGGGGCCCCCGACAGCGGTGTGCTGTCGGGGGCCCCGGGTGCTTCCCGGCTACGGCCGCCCGAAGTGGGTCGGGTAGTAGCCGGAGTCGAGCGTCGATATCCGGACGGTCTTGCCCGGCCGCGGCGCCTCCACGAACGTGCCGCCGCCCAGGTAGATGCCCACGTGGTGGATCCCCGAGGCCCGCCCGCTGTCCGACCAGAACACCAGGTCACCGCGGCGCAGCTGCCCCGCACTGATCGGCGTGGTGGCCGCGTACTGGTCGTCGGCCACCCGCGGCAGGCTTATCCCGCTGCGCCGGTAGGCCTGCTGGACCAGCCCGGAGCAGTCGTATCCGGACGGGCCGTTGCCGCCCCAGACGTACGGCTTGCCCAGCTGGGCGAGCGCGTAGTCGACGGCCGACTCGGTGCTCCCGGTGGACGACGCGCCGCCCCGCGAGGGCCGGCTGTCCGACTGGCCGGACGCCTGGTCCGAACCGCCGGAGCCGCCGGACTTCCCGGTGCGGCTGACGTAGACGTCGTAGTGACTGGTCCAGCGCCACTCACCGGCACCGTTCTTGAACCAGTACTTCGATCCGTCCCAGCCCTGGCGCGGGCCCCAGGAGGAGGCCGAGCCGTTCGAGACGGCCTGGCCTGCGGATCCGGAGGAGCCGCCGGACTTCCCGGTGCGGCTGACGTAGACGTCGTAGTGACTGGTCCAGCGCCACTCACCGGCAGCGTTCCTGAACCAGTACTTCGACCCGTCCCAGCCCTGCTTGCCGGCCGCGGCGTGCGCGGAACCGGCTCCCGCCGTCAGGCCGACCGCACCGGCGCCCGCCAGCACGGTGGTGGCCAGGCAGGTGCTCCGCACGGCCCGGTGTATTCGGCTGCCGCCGCCCGCCACGGCGGCGCGGGCGGTGCGCGGCCGGGCGGCGCAGTTCGGGCAGCCGCAGCCCGTCATCGGGGGGATGCTGCCGAGGCGCTCCTCGAAGCCGATCAGACCGGGGTCGGCGTATGGGCCGATGCCCGGTTCGGCGTACGCGCCGGTGGCTATCCTCATGCGGGTCGTCCTTCCTTCCGCCCGGCCCGGGCGGCCGGGGGCGGTACCGAGGCGGCCACTCCGGCCGGGGCGACGAAGGCGACCAGCAGCTGTTCCATCAGCGCGCTGCGGGCGGCCTCGTCCAGTTCGTGCGCGGTCGCGCGTTCCAGCCGGCGGACGGCCAGCGCCGCCGCCTCCACCGCGTCGTCGACCAGCACGGTCCGCAGGCCCGCGTCGAGGTCGGCGAGCCGGCGGCGGCGCATCGACTCGGCCACCTCGGGCGCGTAGTCCAGCGCCAGCGGCTGCACCGAGTAGACCTCCAGGCCCGCCGGGGCGGCCTCGGCGGCCAGCGCCCGGGTCATCTCGTCGGCGAACCACTGCCCGTCGCGCAGGGCCGGCCCGGGGGCCGCGTTGCTGTCGCACGGCAGGATGGAGGCGGTGCGGGTGAGCACCGCCTGGACCTGCTCGCGCAGGTAGCTCTCGTGGTCCTCGATCGCCAGCAGCGCCCGCGCGGTGTCCTTGACCCGCCAGACGATCAGCAGCCGGACGATGATCGGGGTGCCGGTGCGGTCGACCACCTTGACCGGCTCGCTGCGCCAGTGCCGCAGCCGCACGTCGACCCGGCGGCGGCGCAGCAGCGGGTAGACCCAGACCAGCCCGGTCCGGCGCACCGTGCCCCGGTAGCGGCCCCAGCGGGTCAGCACCCGGGTCTCACCGCCGGCGTTGGCCAGCAGGCCGGCCAGCGCGCACACCACCAGCAGACCGGCCGCGCTGACCCCGGCGATCGTCTGGGTGTCCACCTCGGCCCGGCCACTGGCCAGGGCGGCGGGGCCGCGCAGTTCGGGCAGGGCGTCCCAGTGCGGGATGACGCCGGTGCGCAGCAGCACGTACACCACGCCGGCCAGGCCGAGCAGCACCACCAGCAGCGCGACCCAGCCCGGCAGTGCGCCGGCGGCGTGCTCGCGCAGCGCCTGGTCCGCCCGCGGGGGGCGGCGCGAGGTGGCGGCGGCGGGAGCTCCGGCCCGGCCGGCCTCGGTGAGTTCGACGGTCTCCGGGGCGGCCACCTCCAGCGGGTCCCGCAGGTCGGCGGCGTCGGCCGGGGACGGACCGGGGACGACCGCCAGCGGAGTGGTCGCCGGACCGGCGTCGACCGGTCCCGCCGCCTTGGCGGCCTTGCCGGTCGAGACCTTGGCCAGCGGGCTGGCGCCGGAGGCGGAACGTTCCGGCAAGACCGGCGGGAACCTCTTGGGCAGGTTCTCGGGTCGCTGCGAAGAATCGCGGGTGACGTCCATGCACGGATCCTCTGGGTCTGGTGTGTCGCGCAACGGGCGGCCCGGATCTGACGGGCAGTGCCAGAGTCAGGCTAAGTTCATACGTCATCAAATGCGACATTTGAGCCGAGGTGTGTCGACATTTACTGACGAATCGCCACAGCTGACCTGACGCGCAGGCACATGAGCGGACGGTCGGGACGGTTCGGCGCAGGTCAGCGCCGTCGGGCACCGGATCCACGGGCGAACACCCGACGGGTGATCAGCCCGATCCCGGCGAGCACCAGCAGCACCCCGGCAAGCAGACCGTGCCAGCGGGCCTCCCGGGGCCGGCCGGCAGCCGCCCCCTCGATCGGGGGTACGGGCAGCGGACGGGCGGCGGCCCCGCCCGTCCGGGGTTCGCCCCGGTCAGCGGCCGACAGCGGCTCGGCGGCGACGGTCGACGGGACCCCCGGGGACGGGGCGGCACCGCCGGACGACGGGGCCGGGACGGCGGGAACGAACGGGACCGTCGGACGGCCCGAGGAGCCGGGGGCGGTGGATGGCGTCGGAACGGCAGGAGTCACAGGGACGGACGGCACCGGCGGCACCGGCGCCGAGGGCTTCGCCGGAGCCCCGACCACCGGCGGTACGGCCGGCGGGACGATGATCGGCAGCAGCCCCGGGGGGATCGGCCGGAGCGCCGGGACCTCGGTCGGGCTCGGCGACCCGACCCCGACCGTGGGCGCCGCCGAGGGCGCTTCCGGCGCACCGGAGGGTCTCGGCGAGGCCCCCACCGACGCCGTCGCGCTCGGACCGGCATTCGGGCTCGCGCCCGGACTCACGCTCGGACTCACACTCGCCCCAACGGACGCCGTGGCACCGGGCGTTGCACTGACCGATGCCGCCGCCGAGGCCGACGCGGTCGCGGACGGGGTCGCGGTCGCGGACGGGGTCGCGGTCGCGGATGGCGTCGCGGTCGCGGACGGGGTCGCCGACGCCACCGGGCTCGAAGAGGCCACCGGACCGGGCGCCACTACCGCCTGCACCCGCACCCGCACGGGATCCGCCGAAGTCCCGTTCCCCGCCCGGTCGGTCACCGTGACCGTCAGCCACTGCTCCCCGTCCGCCACGTCCCGGTTGGCGGTGCAGCTCCAGCTCCCGTCCAGCGCCGCCGTGGCCCCGCAGAGCACCGTCCGGTCACCGGAGCCTGCCGCCGGAGCCGCCGTGACCAGCACGTTCGCGCCGGGTTCGGCCCGCCCGGTGAGCTTCGGCCGGCCGACCCGCAGCACCTCGCCGGAGGCCGGGGAGGTGAGCACCGGCTTGTCCGGCGGCACGGTGTCCACGACCAGGGCGACCGGCTGCCCGGACGTCCGGTTCCCGGCGGCGTCGACGGCTACCGGGGTGAGCTGGTGGCTGCCGTCCGCCAGGTTCTCGACCGGCAGGCAGGACCACTCGCCGGCGGTCCGGACGGCGCTGCTGCACAGTTCGGAGGTGGTGGACCGGTCGGTGACCGAGACGGTGCTGCCGGCCTCGCCGGTGCCGGTGAGCTGCAGCCCGGGATCATTGGTGTACGCGGGGAGGGTGAGCACGGGGGCGGTCGGCGGCGTGGTCTTCACGGTGACCTTGGCCGGCTCGCCGCGCAGCACCACGCCCCCGCTGGTGGTCTCCACCGGGGTCAGGGCGTGCGGCCCGGCCGCGAGCGCGCTGTCGGGGCGGCAGGACCAGTCGCCGCCGCGTTCGACCTTGGCCCGGCAGAGCGTCGCGTCGCCGTCCCGGACCTCCACCGAGGCGCCCGCGACGGCGCCCTCGCCGCGGATCTGCGGGCGGGCCTCGGCCAGCACGGTGCCGTCGACGGGCTCGGCGATCTCGGGCCGGGCGGCACCGACGGTCAGCTTGATCCGCTGGTCGGTGACCTCCCCCGAGTCGGCGAAGCCGCCGGAGGGGACGAGCTGGCTGGTGTCGCGGCCGAGCCGCAGCCGGGCCCAGGTCTCACCGGAGGCCGCGCCGGCCGGGACGGTCCACTCCAGGGTCGCGGTGTCGGCGCCGGCCGGGATCTCGGTCTGCACCCGGTCGGCGGGGTCGAAGCGGCCGCTGTGGTCGAAGTCGATCCAGCCGGCCAGGGTGGCGGGCTGGTCGCCCACCGCCACCGGGACGGTGACCCGGTAGTAGCGGCCGATGGCGGCCTGGTCGGGGAAGCCGATCGACGGGTCGGCGCCCTGGTACTCGCTGCGGCCGGGCTGGAGCTTGGGGGGCGGCGGGCCGGCCGCCGTGCTGGCGAAGGGGTTGCCTCGCCGGACCGCGCCGTGGTCCAGCTCGACCAGCGGCTCGTCGCCCGTGCTGCCGCCGGGCCGGCTCCGGTCCCGGCGCGGTGGGGAGGCCGCGTCGGCGCCCAGGAACAGGTCGGAGACCACGTGCGAGGCGTTGCCGTAGGCCTGCGGCGCGGTACCGAGGTCCTCGTCCACGGTGACGGTGTAGGCCTGGCGCAGGAGCGGCGGGGCGGTGGTGCTCCCGCCCCGCGCGGTGGAGCGCTGCTCGACCCGGAACTCCGCGGTGCGGACCGTCCCCGCGAGTTCCAGGGTGCCTTCGGCGGCGGAGCCGGCGGCGCCGTCGGTGCTGCCGTCGCTCCCGGCGGGGGCGAGGGAGCCGCCGTCGACCGTCCAGCCGGGCCAGTCGGTGCGCCCGACCAGGGTGGGGGCGGCGGGCGAACCGCCGGTGAGGGTCAGTCGGGCAGCGGTGCTGGTGGTGCCGGACGTCCCGGTGGCGACCGCGGCCAGTCCGCTGAGGTGCAGCCGCGGGTTGCGGACCGGCCGGGAGAAGCCGACCCGGAGGGTTCCGACGGTGCGCCAGGAACCGTCCGTCCGCGGCTGGTCGGGGGTGAGGCCGAAGGCCTGGGCGGCGTCCCCGGGGCGCTTCCCGTCCGCGTAGACCGCGGTGGCCCGCCCCCCGCCGGAACGGTCGGCCAGCCGGCCGGGCTCGGCGGTGACGGCCGTGCCGTCCGCTCCGGTGAGGTCGAGCTGGACGGAGAGGCCGGACGGCAGCACCGCCCGGTGCTCGCCCGACCAGGCGTCAGGGGACTGCTGGGCCACCGAGAGCGGGGCGTTCCAACCGGTCAGCGCCCCGGCCGTGAGAACGGCCAGGGCGGCAGCTGTGCGGGGGAACTGTCGGCTCATCCGGCTCTCCTTCACGGTCGGCTGCCGGGGTGGCGGGCAGTCTGGGCACAAGATCCGACAAAAACGGAATCACGACCCCGGACCGGTCATACTGCGACACCTGGGCTTTTGGCCGCGTCCCACCCGTTTGGCGGTCATCCGGGCGGCAGGACGGGATGTACCCGAATCGGATGCATTTCATCCATTAGGCGGTAATGGATCCCACGCGAACGGCCGAACCCACCCGAATGGCGGAGGAGGGGGAATTCCGGCTGATTAGGCGGGCACCAGCGTCCGGTACCTGACCATTCATCGGGGAACTCTGTTCGAATTGGCCACCCGGTCAGTAGAGTCGGGACCCGTGACTGTGGACCCCGTACTCGTGAAGCGCAGTTTCGCGGCCGTAGAGCCCCACGGCCCCGTCGTCACCGAATACTTCTACCGGCATCTGTTCGAGCACGATCCCGCTCTACGCCCCCTCTTCGCCGAGCACCTGGACGAACAGCGGGACCGGCTGTTCGCCGCCCTCGGCGCGCTCGTCACCCACTTCGAGGACACCGACACCGTGCTCGGGCTGCTCCGCGGCCTCGGCGCGCGGCACGCCGGGTACGGCGCGTTGGTGGAGCACTTCCCGGCCGTCGGCGCGAGCCTGCTCGCCACCCTGGCCCACTACGCCGGCGACGACTGGACCCCGGAGGCCGAGGCCGCCTGGACCGCCGTCTACGCGGTGGTCAGCGACACCATGGCCGCGGCGCTCACCGAAGCCCGGTCGGCCTAGCCGGGGGCGGCCGGTGGCCTTCGACCCCGCGGTCGTCCGCGCCAGCTTCGCCGTCGTCGAGCGCCGGGCCGACCACCTGACCACCTTCTTCTACACCCACCTGTTCAACCACAACCCCGGGCTGCGGGCGCTCTTCCCCGCCCAACTGCACGAGCAACGGGACCGGCTGTTCGCCGCGCTCACCCGGATCGTGCTGCGGCTGGACGAGCCCGAGCGGCTCACCGAGTACCTCCGGGCACTCGGGCGCGACCACCGGAAGTTCCAGGCCGCGCCCGAGCACTACCCCGCCGTCGGCGCCAGCCTGATCGCCGCGCTTCGGCAGTGCTCCGGCCACTCCTGGACGCCGGAGACCGAGCGGGCCTGGACCGAGGCCTACGCCCTGATCGCCGGGATCATGACCGGCGCCGCCGACGAACTCCCGGAGCACCACCCGGCCTGGTGGGAGGCCGAGGTCGCCACCCGCCGCCGGGCCGCCCCCGACCTGATCGTGCTCACCCTGGCGCCGATGCGCCCGTACCCCTTCACGGCCGGCCAGTACCTCACCCTCAGCAGCCCCCGGGCTCCCCGGGTCTGGCGGCCGTACTCGCTCGCCAACGCGCCGCGCCCGGACGGCAGCCTGGAACTGCACGTACGGCGGGTGCCCGGCGGACTGCTCAGCCCCGTCCTGGTGGAGGACGTGATGCCCGGCGAACTGCTGCGGCTCGGACCGCCGCTCGGCGAGGCCGTGCTCGCCGACGCCCCGGACCGGCCGCTGCTGCTGGTCGCCGCCGGCAGCGGCTGGGGGCAGACCAAGGCGCTGCTGGAGCAGCTCACCGCCGGGCAGCCGGAGCGGGAGGCGACCGTCCTGCTGGCGGCCCGCTCGGCGGCCGGGCAGTACGACCTGGACACCGTGCGGCGACTGCTCACCCGCAACCCCCGGCTGCGGGTGCTGACCGCCGTCCCCGACCGGTCGGCGGGCCCCGACGGCACCACCGCGCTGCTGCGGCGGACCCTGCACGGACACGGCGACTTCACCGGTTGGGAGGTCCACCTCTCCGGCCCGCCGGAGCTGGTCGCCGAACTCGCCGGGCTGGTCCTCGCCCTGGGCGCCACCCCCGGGCTGGTCCGCCACGACCCGGTGCCGGCCACCTTCAACCGGGCCCGGCCGCTGACCAGCTCTGACTGGTTCCTGGACCGCCGGGACGTGCCCTGGATTAACCGGACCGACCTGGGGTGACCGTCCTCACAACCGGGCCGGAGCAGGGGCCGGGGCCGGGAAAACGGAGAAGCCCCCGGCCGGTGGCCGGGGGCTTCTCGCTGGTGCGCTCAGCAGGATTCGAACCTGCAACCTCTTGATCCGTAGTCAAGTGCTCTATCCGTTGAGCTATGAGCGCAAGGAACGGGCGAACCCGATCTTGCGGAGGTTGGTGCGCTCAGCAGGATTCGAACCTGCAACCTCTTGATCCGTAGTCAAGTGCTCTATCCGTTGAGCTATGAGCGCTCGCCCTGGTGAACCGTGGCCCCCGGGGCGTTGCGTGGACAACATTACATGACCTGCGACGCAGGACGAAATCGATTGATCCGACCCCTCCGGCCTGCGGCGACCCGGTTCCCGACCCGCTCCGGCCCGGCCGACGGTCACGCCCCGGACATGCGGGGAGCCCCGCCGACGAGATCGTCGACGGGGCTCCCCGGACTGCGGAGGCTGAGGGATTTGAACCCTCGATCAGGAATAACCCCGAAACCGCATTAGCAGTGCGGCGCCATAGACCGGACTAGGCGAAGCCTCCCCACATGGACCACGCCCGCGCGCTGCGGACCCGTTCCGTGTGTCAGTGATGATGCCACAACCGTGGGGCTCGGCACCAACCACCGCCCACGTTACTAGGCGGGTCGTCCCCGCCGCAAAGAAGAATGAGATACTGCCGACTCCGGAGGAGCTGCCCTGAGCCGAGGAGACCTGTCGACGTGAGCAGCAGGCCGATCCGAGGCGCTGCTCGCCTCGACGCCATACTCGACGCCCTGCCCGACGCGTTGTTGCTGGTGAACAGCAACGGCACGGTGGTGGACGCCAACAGCGCGGCGGTCCAGGCGCTACAGGCGCCCGGCACCTCGCTGGTCGGCATGGGCGTGCTCGGACTGCTGCCCGAGTTCGACCCCAGCCGGATCCCCGGCTCGATGCGGCCGGCCACCCGCGACGGCGACGCCCTGGACCGCCCGGTCCGGATGACCGCCCACCGCACCGACGGCACGACCTTCCCGGTCGAGGTCTCCGGCAACGACTTCGCCACCGACGGCGGCGACGGCTACGGGCGCTCCCCGTACGAGCCGTACCGCGATGGCCCGCGCGCCTCCTCGTCGTCCGACCTGCTCCTGCTGCTGGTCCGCGACCTCTCCGGACGGCTCGGCGTCGAGGCCGAGCTGCGCCGCCAGCACAAGCAGACCGAGATGATCCTGCGGGCCGCCGCCGAGGGCGTGCTCGGGGTCGACCTCGAGGGCCGCTGCGTGCTCGTCAACCCGGCCGCCGCGCACATCCTGGAGTACCGGGCGAGCGAGCTGGGCGGGCGCGAGCTGCACCCGCTGATCCAGCACTCCCGGGCCGACGGCACCCCGCTGGCGCTGGAGGAGTCCGCGCTGCTGGACACCCTGACCTCCGGGCGCAAGCACCGGGTGCGCGGCACCGTGCTGTGGCGCAAGGACGGCCGGCCGGTCACCGTCGACCTCACCACCGCCCCGGTCCGGGACGGCGACCAGTTGGTCGGCGCGGTGATGACCTTCACCGACCGCAGCCGCGAACTCGCCCTGATCGCCCGCAACGAGCAGCTCACCGCCGTCCTGGAGGGCGAGCTCGGCGGCGCGCTGAGCGCGCTCAACCAGCGGCTGGACACCCTCGCCGCCGACCCGGCCGGGCAGCTCTGGCCGGAGGCCAACTGGACCCTGCGCCGACTCGCCGACGAGTGCCGCCGGTTCGGCAAGCTGATCGACGACGTGCTGGAGCACCAGCGCGCCGAGGCCGGGGAGGCCGGCCCGGCCGAGGGCAAGGACGCCAAGGAGTCCGCCGCCAAGGGCACGAAGGACGCCAAGGACGCCAAGGACGGCAAGGACGCCAAGAGCGGGCCCCAGGCCGCCCGACAGGTGCCGGTCGGCCTGGACAAGGTGGTGCGCCGGGCCGTCGAGCAGGCGGGCGAACTGGTCGGCCCGGGCCGGGTGCGCTTCTCGGTGCACGCCGCCGCGGTCGAGGTGATCGCCGACGAGCGCCGGCTCGCCCAGGCGCTGGCCCACCTGGTCGCCGACGTCAGCGGCACCGGCCTCGGTCTGGACGCCCCCACCGCCCCCTCCCCCGGCCTGGCCGTCCCCGGACTGTCGGTGCCCGGCCTGGGCAACCCGCCCGCGCCGACCGCGCCCGCCGAACCGCCGACCGTCGTCCTGGCCGCCGCCCAGCGCGGCGACGTCGCCCGGGTCGAGATCCGCGGCCCCGGCGTCGGCGGCAGCCCCGTCCACCTGCCGATAGCCCGCGCGGTGGTCGAGCGCCACGGCGGCGTGCTCCAGCCGCACGAGCTGCCCGGCAAGGCCGGCACCACGTACGTGGTCGAGCTGCCGCTGGACCCGGTCGCCGCGAAGGCCGCAGCCGAACGCGCCGCCGCCGAGGGCCGCTCGGACCGGCCCAAGGAGAGCGACAGCGCCGTCCTGCCCGAACTGCCGGGCATCCCGCAACTGCCCAGCAGCGGCGAGGCCGCCGAGCCCACCGCGAGCAGGACCGCCAGCACGGCCACCCCCGACACCCCGGCGGCCGCCGCCGAGGGGCAGCCCGCCCGCGAGGCCGCCGAGCCGGAGCGGGCCCCCGCCGAGGAGCCCCCGGCCGAGCGCCGCGGCCGCCGCGGTCGGCCCGCCGCCGAGAACCCGGCCCCCGAGCCCTCCCCCGCCGTCCCGGCCGACCAGTGGCCGAACGCCCCCGCGCGGGTCGAACGGGCCGTCCCCGAGCAGTGGAACGGCACCGGCAACGACCCCGCGTACGGCCGCCGCGGCCCGAGCGCCCCGGAAGCCGCCCAGCGCGACCCGTGGGGCAAGGACGACGGCCGGTCCGGCCCCGCCTACGCCGTGCCCGTCGAGGGCGGACGCCCGCAGCAGAACCGGCCCGCCGGCCGCGAACCGCTCGCGCTCGGCCCCGCCCCCACGGCCGGGGAGCCCGCCGCGGCCCCCGCCGCGCCCCCCGCCGAGGACGGCGGTGAGGCCAAGCCGCGCAGACGCCGCGCGCTGCCCTCCGCCGAGGACTCCTCGGGCGGCTTCGCGCTGCCCGGAGTGGGCGAGGCCCCGGTGTACCCCGGCCTGGAGCACGCCCTGCCCGCCGGTCCGGCCCCGGTCCCGGCCCCGGCCGAGCCCGCCACCGCGCCGACCGGCCGCCGCCGCCGGCTCTCCGTACCGCCCGGCCCCGCAGCACCGGACGCCCCACCGCAGGCCGGCGGCGGCGCGTTGGAGCCCGCCCGGCCCGTGCTGCCCGCCCCCGAGGAGCAGAGCGCCCCGCGCCCGGTCGGCAGCGGACTGGCCGAACTCGCGCCGCCGCGGCCGGTCGGCGCCCCGGTCGGCGCCCCGGCGCAGCCGCCGGCCGCACCGCGTCCGATGGCCGAACTGCCGCCCGCCCGGAGCGACCGGCCCGACGCCGAGCAGTCGCCGACCGGGTCCGGCGAACTGGCCAACACCCGCCGGCTGCTGGTCTGGCCCGAGCCGGACCCGGCCACCAACCAGGCCCTCCAGTCGCGCGGCTACCTGCCGGTGATCGTCCGCTCCCGCGAGGAGGTGGACGCCCAGGCGAGCGCCTTCCCGGCGGCGCTCTTCGTCGACCCGCTGACCAGCCCGATCACCCGCACCGCGCTGCAGTCGCTGCGCACCGCGGCGCTCAACAGCAGGGTCCCGGTGCTGGTCACCGCGGGCCTCGGCCAGGCCACCCGGGACGCCGCGTACGGCGCCGACCCGGCCGTCCTGCTGCGCGCCCTCGCCCCGCGCGACGGCGAGCACCACGCGCCGCGGGTGCTGCTGGTGGAGGGCGACCCGGACATCGCCGCCGCCATGATCAGCAGCCTGGAGCGGCGCGGCATGCACGTCGAGCACGCGGTGGACGAGAACGACGCCGTCGCCCGGGCCAGCAGCGTGCAGCCCAACCTGGTGGTGATGGACCTGTTCCAGATCCGCCGCCGCCGGATCGGCCTGCTGGACTGGCTGCGCGCCAACGACCGGCTGCACCGCACCCCGCTGGTGGTCTACACCTCGGTCGACCTCGACCCGCGCGAGCTGCCCCGGCTGCGCACCGGCGAGGCGGTGCTCTTCCTCGCCGAGCGCTCGACCAGCGAGGACGTCCAGTCCCGGATCGTCGACCTGCTCGGGCGGGTCGGCGCGATGGGCGAGGCGGGCGTCGCCGCCGCGGGCTGAGGCCGGAGCACGACGGGCCGATCGCCCGTAGACACGGAGACACGGCGGAGGGGCCGGCCCCTGGGGGCGGGCCCCGCCCCGCACACCCACCCGCATCCGGGAGCAGACATGACCACGAGCACCAAGCCGCCCACCAACCCGGCCCCGGCCGCCGACCCCGGGCGCCGCACCCTCAAGGACGCCGTCCGCGACCGCTGGACAGCGGCGACCGCACCGAACGCCTTCCTCGACCGGCGCCGCCAGGACCTGATCCGCGCCCTGGACCACGGATGGCGCGAAGGCCCCCGCTGGGTCCGCCTCTTGACCCCGGCGCTGATCGCCCTGACCGTCACCGGCGCAGCCCTCGTCCTCTGCTCCGTCGGCCGACAGATCCTCGCCGCCGGCGAAGGCAGTGCCTGGTGGAGCGCGATCACCGGCACCATCACCGGCCCCGTGCACCGCTACCTCGACCAGCACACCGCTGGCCTGCCCCTCACCGGAGCCGGCGCCTACCGGGTGTGGCAGTTCACCGGACTTGCGGCCGCCATGCTCTCGTGCGCCCTGCGCTCCTTCGTCGCCCGGCTCACCTGGACCTGCTGGGTGGCCGCGACCCTCGCCGCTGTGTGGCAGGCCAGCCCGCCCGGCGGGCGCACCGTCGCCACCGCGCTCACCGCCACCGCTCTGGCCGCCCCCTCCGTCCCGGCCCTGCGCGGGCTGACCGTCTCCCTGCGCCCGCAGATCACTGTCCACCGCACCGTCCAACGGATCGTCCCGGCCGCCCCCGTCCTGCGGCTCGTGCGCCCCCTCGCGGTCGTCCCCTCGCCCGGACGCCCGGGCGACCCGTCCTGAAAGACCCCACCACCACGCCGGGCGCAGCGACCGCCGCGCCCCTGCCGCCTTCCTCTCCGAACGGAGCCCCGTGAACGCCCTGCTCGCCCGTGCCGCCGACCTTGCCCTCGCCGACTCGCCCTCGGCCCGCACCATCGCCGTGGACTTCGACGGCGTGATCCACCCCGAGGGGCCGTGGGACGGGGGCCGCCTGCGCGGTGCACCCCTGCCCGGTGCCGTGGAGCGCCTGCGGGCACTGCTGGACGGTGGCTGGCGCATCGTCTGCTTCACCGCCAGGTCCAGCGAGTATCACGAGGACATCGCGAACTACCTGGCCCACTACCTGGACCGCAAGGTCATCGTGCTGCCGGGCGCCGAGACCGCTTACTGGGAGATCGAGCATCAGGTTTTGGTGACGAACTTCAAGCCGGGCGCCCTGGTCTACCTCGATGACAAGGCCGAGACCTTCACGGGGTGGGACACCGCGCTCGCCGGACTGCCCGACTCACCCCACGACATCCTCCCCGGCGCCCGCCCGGCGCAGAGCCAGCGGGCCTGGTGGAAAGTTTGGTGGCGCCCCCAGCGGTCGCGTACCCGGTCACCAAGGTTGCCGCAGGAGCGCTGAATTCCCAGGTCACAGCATTGGTGGGACACCTTGGTGGGCGCCGTTGCCGAACCGGTACTTCACCGGCCCGCTCCACCAAGGGGTCCACCAACGTTCCCGGGTTCTCCTGGTGGAACCGGCCGCCGACGTGGCGGCCCGAGAGCCCGGGAGCCCCTTGCCCATGACCGCCTACTTCGGCACACCCGCCGCCCAGCGCGCCCTTCTCGCCGTCCTCAGCGGCGCCCAGAATTTGGTCACCACCGCCGGTGCAGCAGCCGCCGGACTCGCCGCCCACCGCGCCCTGCGAGGCAGGCTTCCCGCCGACGGGCGAACCGCCGCCACCGCCGTCGCTGCGATCGGCACGGCCGTGCTCCTCCAGGAGACGTTGGATACCGCCCTGGAGTCGCTGCGCTGGCGCATCCGCGAGCGCCACCGCCCCCAACTTGCGAAGCTGGGCCGGGTCCCCGTACCGGGGCCCGCCGCACAGGAGGCCGCCGCCGAGGCGCAGCTGACGCCGATGCAGGAGGTCGAGGCCGCGGCCTGTTCGGCGGCGGCGTACGAGGCGGGCCTGCATTCCTGGAGCATCCTGGGCACCAGCGGCCCGCTGCGGGAGAAGCGGGGCTGGCGCGGCGCGGCGGACGGCACCGCCACGCACGACCTGCCCTTCGGCGCCGTCCTGCACCACCGCCCCAACGAGCTGCTGGTGGACTCGCGCACCGGCGAGCAGTTGGAGGGACGCTTCGTCCTCGCCGCCGGCGGCCTGGAGACCGCGGTGACGACCGGCGCGCAGTTGTACGCCTACGTGCAGCGCCTGGCCGACGGCAAGGCGCTCTTCGACCTCGCCCTCATGCCGGCGACCGTGCCCGGCCGCTGGCCGCTGGAGAACGACGCACCCGCCGGTCCGGCGGCGGACGCCGACGAGCCGGCCGTCTCCAAGCGCCCCTCGCGCAGGCCGTCGCGGACGGTCATCGGCGAGTAGGAGCCGAGGCGCCACCACCCACCGACAAGCACAGCCCCGCCGCTACCCCAAGGGAGTCCCCGTGCCCGACGACCAGGACCTGCCCGTCACCGCCGCCTCCATCACGCTCACCACGCCAGCCGAACAGGTCAGGGACACCGTGATCCTCCAGGCTGAGGCCCGGCTCGCCCTGGTCGTCGAGCTCGCCGACGGCACGGAGGTCGGCTACCACCCGGCTGCCGCTCTCCCCGCCCGGGCCCTCGACGCGGGGGAGCGAGCCGTCCTGGACGCCTACGGCGAGCTCCCCTCGCTGGCGCTTCTCATCCGGCAGTCGGCGGCGGCCTTCCACCTGTGGCAGACAGCGGGCGCGATCCGCAACGCGGCGCCGAGCGGCGCCTGGCGGCCCTGGAGCAGGCCTACGTCCTGCCGCAGGCGGTGGCGCTGGACGTGGCGTCGCTGCGCGACGGCGGCGATCCTCGTACGGCGGCCGAGTGCGTGGCGGTAGCCAACCGCCTGCGCCGCCTGGACGGCCTGGCCCCCGAGGACGAGTGCGAGGCGCTGTCCTGGCTGCGCTACTCCTACTGCTGCCGACGGTCGGGCGCCGGAGAGCCCTGACCTCGGGGGCCGTTGGCCGTGGCGGAAACCCAACGCCGCCCGGCGGCCGTGGGGTTGGCGTCCGGGGAGCAGGCATGAAGCACCCCGTGACACGGACGAAACGGATGCCACCGAAATTGTGGCCACTGATTGTGTGGCCACAAATTCGGTGGCATGCTTGAGGTGTCAGGACGCGGCCCTCTACGGTCCGCGGCCCGCCCCTCGCTACCGGCGCCCACCGCGCCGCAACGACGCTGCCTGCCCGCAGGCGCCGAGCCCCGGCGTGCCGGGGCAGAAACCGAGAGGTACCCCATGACCACCGAGAACACCCACACCGTCCAGAACCCTGGCCCGGTCCGCGTCGAGATCGAGGTCCTGAGCGGCAAGGTCACCGTCGGCGCCAGCCTCGACGTCAGCCGCGCCACCGTCACCGTGCACACCGTGGACACCCAGGGCGCGACCGCCGACGCCGTGACCGGCACCGGCTTCGTCGAATACGGCAACACCCTGAAGGTGAAGATCCCGAACACCGGTGACAGCGAGGCGCCCGCCGGGTCCCCGCACGCCGGCACGACCGTCCATAACGTCTTCAGGGGCCGCGTCGGGGGCGACTTCCACCAGGCCGCCACCTTCGTGCAGGCCGGCAGGACCACCGTGCAGACGGCCGGCGGAGTCCGGGGTGTCGTCTTCACCCAGAACGGCACGGACAACTTCCAGGTGTTCGGCGGAGTCCGGGACGCCGTCTTCACCCGGAGGGACACCGGCGACGTTCGGACGTTCAGTGGTGTCCGGGACGCCGTCTTCTCGCAGAGCGGCCTCGGCAACGTGCAGATGGACGACGGCACCCTCTACATCAACGGCATCGCCATCGTCCGGGACGGCGTGGTCGTCGTCCCGGAGGGCACCCGGGTCGACGCCCTGCCCCGCACCATCCACGTCGACATCCAGCTGCCGCCCGGCAGTGAAGTCTCCTTCACCAGCAGCGGCTCGGCCTCCCTCGCGCTCAACGGCGACTTCCACCAGGTCGAGGCCATCCTCGCGGACGGGGCGATGTCCGCCGCCAAGGCGGACATCGGCACCGTGAGCGTCAGCACCATCACCGGCAACATCACCCTCGGGCACACGCGCGACACCGCAGTGCTGCACTCCGACACGGGCGACATCGATGTCCACCGCTTCGGGGGCGGCACGCTCACCGCAACGACCAGCGCCGGCGATATCGACATCCAGGCCCCGTCCGGGGTGCCCCGGCCCGCGTCCGTCACCCTGAACTCCGTCACCGGCGACATCGACACCGATGGGCTCGTCGGCCTCAGCCACGTCCGCCTCACAGCGCACTCCCACACCGGCGAGGTCCACCACAGCCTCTGAGTACCCTCGGGGCGGCCGACTGAGCTGGCCGGCCACGCGGCCGCCCCGAGGCACCGGACCCGATCCAGACGGCCGGGACACACCACCATGGTCCCCGACTGATCCGGAGAAACGATGACCACCCCCGCCCGCCGCAAGCACCCCGACACCCCGAAGGGGCGTCTGGACGCCGCGGCCGAACAGCTGGAACTGGAGATCGGCGCAGCCAAGCGGAAGTACTGGCTCGCGGTGAAGGCCGAGATCGACGCCACCTCCCAGGTCGAGGTCGCGACCGTCATGGACGTCAACCGCGAGCACCTGCGCCGGAACCTGAAGCGCTACACCGGCCCGGAGAACGGGGAAAACGCCGGCTGACCCTGCGGGTGAACCCGGGGTGGGGGGGGGGGCGCGGGGGGGCCCCCCCCCCCCCCCCCCCCCCCCCCCCACCCCCCACCCCCCCCCCCCCCCCCCCCCCCCCCCCCACCCCCCCCCCCCCCCCCCCACCCCCCCCACCCCCCCCCCCCCCCCCCCCCCCCCCCCCCCCCCCCCCCCCCCCCC
>NZ_JBHXEG010000098.1:0-12183 GCF_042724935.1 Kitasatospora sp. NPDC127060 | reverse complement strand
CCCGCGCGCGCCTCTTGCTGCGGATCTGGCTTGGGCTCGGGGTGTTTGGCGGGGGGGGGGGCCCGGTCGGGGGCCCCCCCCACCCCACCACCCCGGGCCTCCGGGAACGAACCCCCGCAGGCGCCCCACCCAGCGGCCGCCGACCGGACCGCCGCCCGCGCACCCGGTCCAGTCAGCACCCTTCCTGCCCTGCCCCGCCGTGCCGACCAAGCGGCCTGCGGCGCGGCGAGCGCGCGGACCCCATGCCCCTTGCAACCCGCTCCGGCCGCGCCAACCGGCGGCCGCCCCTGCCCACACCCAGCGAAGGACGCCATGACCACCACCATCCTGCGGGCCGACGAGCTGGCCCGGATCCTGGAGCAGACCGCCCCCCACCGCTCCGAGCCCACCAGCTGGAAGCCCGGTGCCATCACCCTGCTCGACGCCGACACCACCCACCTGCACGCCGTCACCACCTGCCGCTACACCCTCGCCGTGGCCAGCGCCCCGGCCTGCGGCCGCGCGGGCGGCGACGGCGAGGCGTGGACCGCCACCATCCAGGGCCACGACGCGGACAGCCTCGCCGCCTGGGCCCGCTCGCGCGGCTACGACGAGGACGTCAGCCTGATCGTCGCTGCCGACCGCGTGGAAGCGTTCACCCCCACCAGCGCCCTGCGCGTGCCCGTCAGCGCCAGCCCCTTCCCGGTCACCGAGTGGCGCCAGCTCCTCGCCGCCGAGCTGGACGGCCCTACCGACAGCACGGCCGCGCCGACGGCCCTCGACACCGAACTCCTGCGCCGGTGGAGCGACAGCGGCGACATCGTGTGGCTCGGCCAGAGCCGACGCAGCGGCCACCTCCTGGTCCTGGGCGAGGACTTCGCCGGGGTGCAGATGCCGGTGAAGAAGGACTGGGCCGCCCCCTCGGGCCCCGCGTGGGCGGCAGGCGACGGCGCTCCCGTCGCGACGCTCCCGCTGCCCGACCCGGACGACGACCTCGCCCGGCTCCAGAGCGAAATGCTCCAGCGGGTCGTGCTCGCCGACGAGTCCGCGAAGGACGCCTACGCCGTAGGCGACCGCGCTGCGGCCGCGGCGATCGTCACCGCCGCCGGCTCCGCCTACCTGGCCTTCCAGGCACTTCGGGCCCTGGAGGAGATCGACCCGCGCCGCGCGCACCGCCTCGCCGCCCAGGTCTGCGACGACTTCGACTCCGGCGAGTTCACCGAGACCGCCTACCAGGCCGCCCAGGCCGATGGCCTCGACCCGAGCGCCTGGGTCGCCGGTTACCACTGGGTCGCCGCCCAGGCCGCCGCCCAGCAGTCCTGACGCCGCACCACCACTGCACCGGCCCGGGGCGCAGCGCCCCGGGCCGGCCGGCCCAGCCGAGAGGACTCACCCCCGATGAGGACCCTGCACTCCTCCAAGCCCGTCGGCCCGCGCGCGACGAAGCCCCGCGACGGGCAGCCCTACCGGATCGACGCGCGCTCGCTCGAAGACGCCGCCAACCGCCTGGCCGACTGGCTGGACGGCTCGGCCGCCGAGCTCGCCGCACCGCCCCTGCACGTCCCCCACGGCGCCGAGTGCGGCCCCCGGGACGTCCTGGCCGCTGCCAACCGCGCTGGCATCCTCACCGTGGCCGCCCAGAACGGCGCCGAGCCGACGGTCGACTCCGGCCGGCTGCGGCTGCGGCGCGCGGCCGTCGTCGCGCTGGTCACCGACCGCGCGATGCGCCGGCGTCTGCGCACCGAGGCCCACGCGGCCGGACTGACCGTCACCCAGCACCCCTTCCCGCGGTTCACCTGGCGCCTGGGCCGCGGCGGTGTGGACGTCTCCATGCTCGGTACGGAGCCCGAGGACGTCTTCGGCGCCCGGTGGGACCGGTCCGAACTGCGCTACCTGCTGCCTGGCTGCCACCCCGACCTCCTGCGCGAGGCCGCCCGTACCTGGCAGGTCACCATCGTCGACCCGGTCTGGGGCCACAACGACCGGCTGTGGCCGCTGCTGGCCCGCATCGCCGCCCCCGCCTCCACCCAGGCCGGGCCCCGAACCGGCGTTCCTCAGGCCATGGCCCACCTGCCCCAGACGCCGGCCGGGCCGTCGTGGCCGCTCACCGGAACCGGGACGGAGGGCCGTTCGGCGGTCTGCCAAGGGCTCCGGAACGACGTGGGGCGCCTGCACGACTGGCTCGCCTCCGGTCACTGGAGCGATCCGACCGACGTCCTGGACGAGATGCGCGAGCAGGCCCCGGCCGGCTTCCTCGCCGACCTGCTCACCGACATGCAGACCGACCTGCACGCCGCCGGCCACCACGAACAGGCCGACCGGCTGAACGAGGCCGAGCAGCTGCTGCGCAGGGCCGCGGCCCTCATCGGCGAGACCGACCACAGCCAGCACGGCGCCGACTGCCCCGGCTGCAACGGTGACGGCATCACCCTGACCGTCAGGACCTGGGAGGACCAGGGCGACGGAATCTGGGTGCCGGTCGCCGAGGAACCCGACTCCTGCCGTCGCGGGCAGCAGGAGGAACCGCACGGCGAGAACTGCGCGTGCGGCGGCAGCGGCTACACCTACGAGCCCGGATACCGGCACCGCTGCACCACCCGCCGGCCCGCCGACCAGGACCTCGACGACGAGCCCTGGTGAACAGCCCGGCCGCCGACGGCAGCCCCTGGGATCCACCCTCCCCTTCGGACTACCCCTGCGAGGAACTGACATGACCCGTCCGAAGGCACCGGCCCGGCCGATCTGGAAGTGCGCGGACTGCGACACCAACAACGACTTCGCGGCGGACGCCCAGTGCATCGTCTGCGGCCGCCACCGCCCGGTCCCCCGGGTCCGCATCAACGCCCCCTCGCCCGCCAACCCCATCCGGAAGGACCCGCGATGACGCCCTCAGCCGACCCACTGGCCACGGCAGACACGCTGTGGAAACAGCTCATCGAGCACCAGCCCGCCGTCGCCGCCGCACTCGCCATGCAGCTGCGTGCCCTGCCCACCAACTGGGCCCAGCGCGAACTCGGCGTCGCGCGGCCGCACGCGGCGCTGGAGCTTCCGGTCGGCGCCGACCTGGCCATGGACATCGCGCCGTACCGCGCCGACTGGGAGGACTGCCCGGCCTGTATCGAGTGCGAGGTGCTGTGCCGCTACCACGCGGGCCGCTCTGACGGCTACGAGGCACTGCACCGGCCCCTGCGCGAGGCCTGCGCCATCGACCCGGCGGTGACCGTCGCGAACGTCTTCGAGCGCCTGGAGGCGGCGGCGGAGGCAGCCGAGAGCGGCGAGCTGACCGCCGCCGTGGCGCGGCTGATCGCCGGGCAGCAGGGATGACGGCGCCCAACGAGCCGGACCTCGACGAAGCGGTGTCCAGCGCGGCACGGGCTCTGCTCCTGACGCGTCACCCCGAAGCGAAGTTCGACGCGACGCGCCTGGTCAGCGTGGCCGGATTCCTCTCCGGCCCGGGTGCTCCCGGCTCCGCCCAGGTCCGGGTGTGCCACCGCACCCGGTTCCCGGGCGTGCTCAGCGGTCTCACCTTCGGCGACGCCGCCGCGGAGGAGCACGTTCTGGTGTCCGCCTACGCCGATCTCCTGCGCGCCCACGGCTGGTCGGTGCGCGAGATCCGCTTCAATAAGCGACCCTCGCTGCTTGCCTCCACGCCCGCCTGCCCGGAGTGCTCGGGCCCGACCCTCCCACTGCCGGTCTGCGGCGAGGAGGTCTGGCGCTGCCCGGCGTGCGGGCGCCGCACCTACGGCACCGGCGACGAGGACGACGACGACGCGCTGCCGTCGTACACCGAAACCGACGAGCACGGCACCGTGACCATCTACCACGGCTGCGGCGAAGTCGACCTGGAGGCCAGCGCCGAACTGGCCTCGCAGGACAGCGCGGACGACGAGGACGAGGACTGAGGCGAGGCCGCCCACGCCGGCGCCGCGCCGCCCCGGCTTCACCCCCGCGCAGGGACCCCGACAACGACCCCCGGTGCTGCTGGCCAGCAGCAGCACCGTACTGACGCAACACCCACCGTGACTGACAGTCAGGAGAAGAGTGCAGATGGCAACCGAACATGTGGTGCCGAAGGTCCGGCAGGCCCGCTACGCCGCGCCGCGCGTCACCGTCACGCCCGTGGAAGCGGTGATCTCCACCGAGCCGATCGACAAGTCGGGCTGGGCCGGGCACTACCAGCAGATCCACCTGGACACCGCCACCGGGCAGCTCACGTTCTTCGAGAGCCCCCAGCACCTGGAGCCGCAGAATGCCGTCTGGACGTCCGCCAGCGACGTCCCCGCCGAGACGTGGGCGCGCTGGTACCCCGGCAGGCCCTTCACCCGTACCGGTCCGCACATGTGGTTCAACCCCGTGCCGAGGCTGCTGACCTGGACGATCGATTCGGGAGTCAAGGAGCTGCCCTACCTGGGCGTCCCGCAGGCCAACGCGCTGCTGGCCGAGCTCGCCCCGCATGCCCAGAGGCTGCTGGACATGCTGTTCCAGGCCGGTGCGGATCTGGACTGGTCGGCCGCCGCCGCCCGGGCCGGCCGCGACATCCACGCCCTGTGCAGCCGCGAACGGCGAACCACCGCCGCCGGAGCCCACGCGGACCTGGTCGACTACGCCGACATCGTCGCGACCTTCCCGCAGGTCTACCAGCCCGAACTCCTCGCCGTGGACAGGAGTCGGCTGGTGAGCGCGTGCGAGAGCATCACCCGCTACCTCCCCGGCCGCCAGGAGATCACGAAGGTGTTCGGCCGCCCGGCCCACGACGGGACCTGCGTGCTGCTGGACGTGCTCGGTGCCCGCTCCTGGTACCTCACCGCGCGCAGCACCGTCCCGCGCCCTGCGCCGGAACCCACCGCCCACCGGCGCGACGGCATCGACACCGCGGGCACCGCGGCGACCCGGCGCGCGCTCACCGCGCTGGGGCTGCCCGAGAACTGCCTCCTGGTCCTCATCGGCATCTCCGGCAGCGGCAAGTCCACCCTGGCCCGCCTCTTCGCCGGATCGGTCCTCAACGCCGACCGCCTGCGCGAGGCCCTCACCGGCGACCCACTCGACCAGAGCGTCTCCACCGCCGCCTGGGAACTCCTCTACGGCCGACTCGACAGCATGCTGCGCGAACGCCGCCCCGTCATCGTCGACGCCGTCAACTCCGAGGCCTGGGTGCGGAAGAAGGTCATCGCCGCCGCCCAGCTGCACGGCATTCCCGCTGTCGCCCTGGTCGTCGACGCGACGCTGAAGGGCGCCCTGGCCCGCAACGCCGAGCGCCCGGCCGCCCTGCGCGTGCGCGACCAGGTCGTCACCGCCCAGCACGACGAGCTCACCCGCGACCTTCCCGGGCTCCTGGCCGAGGGCTTCACCGCCGTCCACCACACCCGCGACCTGCCGGTGATGACCGCCTTCCTGCGGCGATGCGCCGAACGGGAGAAGGCCCACCCGGCGCTGCACATCGAGCGAACCTTCGGACCCGACCTCGCCCCCCTGTTCACCCGCCACGACGGCCAGGACGACCACGGCCTGCGCACCGGCGCCTTCGGCATCGGCGGCCACGAGCTGACCATCCGCTGGGCGGACCAGGACGACCCGGACGAGGTCGTCCACCAGCTGCACATCCCCTGCCCCGACTGCGGCGAGCCAGCGTGGGTGAACGTGCACTCCGCCACCGACCTCCTGGACGCCTCCAACGGGACCTACCCCACCCAGGCGACCTGCCTCTGCCTCTGACACGCCCTCCGGATGCGGCCCGACCCGGGCCGCACCCGCCCAATCACCCCGGGAGAACCCGTGACCGTCTTCACCACCAACCCGATCACCCGCGACACCGCCGACCACCAGGTCGCCCACACGGTGCGCACCCTGGCCGCCCACCACGAACCGCTGAACGTCGTCCTGGACCGGCCGGGCGCAGCGCCGACCGTCGTCCACTACTACCCGCAGGGTGACCCCGTCACCGAGGCGATCGCCTGCGCCGCCGTGCGCCACGCCTACCCGGACACGCCGTCCGTCGGACGCCTCATGTCCGACTACGCGATCGAGTACCACCAGTGGCAGCAGGCCGTGGCCGCCGAGCGCCGCCAGCCCGGCACCGTCGACCCGGACCGCAGCCGCCAGCACGAGTACACGGCCCTGCTGTTCCGCGCCGTCGCTCTCGACATCGTGGCGCTGCAAAGCCCCAGCGACATCCACAGCGCCGTCCAGTGCGCCCAGGCCGCCAACGACCTGCGCCGCCTGGACGGCATCGGCGCCGCCGAGCAGGAGACCGCGCGCGTCTGGCTGCGGGCCACCTACAGCACGTGGCTGACCGAGGGCTCCCACGCCTGGGACTGCCCGGGAGGCTGCGGCGGCCTCGGGATCGTGATGACCTACGACTACGAGGACGGCGTCGCGGTCCACCAGGAGCCGGACCAGTGCGACCGCGGCATCCCCGCCGAACCCCACCCCGACGGCTGCATCTGCGGCGGCACCGGGCAGGTCCGCGAGGACACCGGCGCCCCCTTCGCATGCCTCGGTTACATCGAGGCCGACCCGGGCGCCGGGGCCGAGGACGACCCGTGGGCGCCCGGGCCGGCATCGCGCGCCTGACCACCCCACCCCTGGAGACCGAGACCCCGTGCACCACGAAGACCCGCCACGGCCGCTGCCCGCCCCCTGCCACACCGCCAAGGCCCCCGACGGCACCGCCTTCTTCGTCCCCGGCTGCGCGGGAGGAGCGAGCGAACCGGACAACCCGGACGCCTGCACCTGCCTCGACTTCAAGGAGGCGGCGCTGGCCGAGATCGCCCTGCTCCGCGTGGAGAACAGGAAGCTGAGCCGGCTCTACCTCGGGGTCTGCGACGACTACGCCAAGGCCATGGCCCGCCTTCGCGCCGTGGGGGCCGAGGGGTGACGCCCCCTCACGCCCTGCCCGGCAGGACGCCGGCGGCGGTCAGTCGGTCTCCAGGAACCGACGGGTGCGGGCTTCCTTCTCCGCCCGCAGCGCCTCGGCGATCTGCGGATGCTCTTCGTCGAAGGCGTCCAGCTGCTCCAGCGCCCGGGCGAGGTTCGCCTCGTTGCGCGGCTGCTGCTGGCGGTAGTAGAACCCCGGATCCCCGCTGTCATACGCCCGTTCCCGTTCGGCGCCGTCGGCGTCGGCCACCGCGGCTGCCGCCTCCTTGAGGCGCGTCCGCCGCCCGGCCAGCTCCCTGCCCTCCGGGGTGCGCAGTACGGCGGTGCTGGCGGCCTCCGCCTCCTCCAGCTCCCGCTGGTTGCGGCGCCAGGCCGCGAGCGCCTGGCCTTCGGGGGAGGAGTCGAAGGCCGCCTGGGCGGCATCGCCCAGCTCGACCAGCCGCTCGGCCTCCTCCGAGGTGAACCACAACGCGGGCGCGCCGGCGATGAGGTGCGTGCAGCCCGCCGGCCGCCGGTCCTCGGGGACGCCGCGCTCGGTCGCCTCCTGGAGCCAGCCGCTGGCGATCGAACGCCCGTCGTCGTCGACGACGGTGTAGGTGACGGCCCCGTAGGCGGTGATGAAGGGCTGGACGTGGGCAGTGCGCCCGTCGGCGAGCTGCTTGACGAGGGGTTCCATGGGATCTCCCGGGGGTGAAGGCGTCGGCGAACAGCCCCCGCCTGGAGCGGGGGCCGTGCTTGGTCGAGACCCTCACCCCGGCAGCCGTGCCGGGCTCCGGCCCACCGTTGCCGTGGGCGTGCAACCCCCGGGGGCAAAGCCCAGGGCACCGCGGTGGTAGCCACCGCGGTCGCCATCGTACGACGCCGGGCGGACACCGCGGCGCAACAGCGTGACGCGGCCCGCACCAGCCATCACCTGCGGGCCGGACGGCATGTCCCCACTGCGGTCCCGCAGGCCAACTTCCCTTGTTCACAGGGCAGAAGACGCCGTGACAAAGAGGAAACGGGAAACCCCGGGTTGCCCCTTCCCGGTGCTGCTCGGACGCGATGAAATGGGCTCGTTCCCACCCGCTCCCGCCGGCATCCGGCGGTCGCAGCGACCCCGAAATCCGAAAGGCTGTATACAACCATGAGCATTCTCGCCGAGCGCGACCGCCTCCTCCTGAACCCGGAGGGCACCGAGGCCCGCTACGGGAAGGACTGGACCGTGGTGCGCGGCAACATCGTGAGCTTCGGCTACGGCCACCGACAGCTGTCCGGGGGCCGCCACGACCTCTGCCTCCCCGTCGAGTGCAAGCACGTCCCGCGGGCCGACATGACCCTCGACGCCACCGTCCAGTACTACAACCCGCACCGCGACCCGCGGATGCGGAAGCTGACCGGTCTGGACGAGGTGGTGCTACAGCGGGTGCTGGACACCCCCGGCGTCGTCAACAGCATCGACCGTGCCGTGTCGTTCGCCGTCGCTCTGCTCGACGACGTCGCCAACCGGAGGTTCCGCCAGGTCCGGCTCGCCGTCGGCTGCGTCGGGGGCCGCCACCGCTCGGTGGCGATGGCGGAGGAGATCGCACACCGCCTCTGGACCCAGCACAAGATCACCTTCGACGTGGCCCACCTGGACGTCGGGAAGGAACTCCTCCAGCCCCGAGAACACGGTCTCCGAGGCTGACGGTGACAGAAACCCCGAGCAGGTCCTGCCCGGACGCCGGGCAGGACTTCCTCCACGGCCACGGCGGTGACCCCGACGGTCCTGCGGCCTCCGAGTCGACCGGGTGCGTCTTATGCGCCATCGTGGCCGGCACCGTCGCGGCCCGCGTCGTCCGCCGGTGGCCGGACGCCCTGGCCCTGCACCCCCTTGGCCCGGTGACATCAGGCCACCTCCTCGTGATCCCCCTTCTCCACGTCCCGGACGTCACGACCGACCCCGAGGTCAGCGCGGTGCTGCTGCGCCGGGCCGCGGAGATCGCAACGCCGCCGTGCAACGTCATCACCAGCGCCGGCGAGGCCGCCACCCAGACCGTCTTCCACGCGCACCTCCACCTCCTCCCGGGCTCGTTCGGCGACGGGCTGCTGCTGCCCTGAGCATCCCGGCAGCCGGCGCCCACCCCGCCTTCGGTCCGCCCTGATCGCTGATGAGACGTCAATTCTCTTTGCTCAAGGCGTTGTTGCAGCTCAGAGGCCGTAGCGGAGATGGATGAAATCTCGTACAGTAGCTGTACGAGATTTCATCCACGCCTGAGGGGGCAACATGGCCCTGCGCTACATCCACGGAACCACCGCGCAGCACGGCGGCTGCGACATCATCATCGACCTGCTCCCTACCGAGGCCCGCGCCCTCGGCCGCGCCGATGCGGACGAACTCACCTCGATCCTCGACACGGCGCTGTGGGCACTCACCCTGCTGCGCACCGGCAAGGACCGGCGCGCCGGCCGCGACAACGTGCCGATGACGGTCCAGCCGGTGACCGTCGAGAACTGGCACCTGGCAATCAGCCTCCTGGAATCGGCCCGGACCACCCTCCTAGCCGGCATCACCGCCGCCGCCATCCGCGAACACCGCCTGGCCGGCGGCAGCATCGGGGACCTGGCCCGAGCCATGGACGCCCCCCGCTCCACCGCCCAGACCCGCCAGGCCAAAGTGCTCACCGCCGGGGTCGGCGAGTGGGAGGCCTGGGCCACCAGCTTCCCGGACGAGCACCAGCCCTCCACCGACAACTGGGTCTACACCGTCGACCTCGACCCGGACGAAACCAAGGCCGTCGGCATCGACGCCGGACTGATGGCCGACTGGATCGACATCGTCCTGTGGGGGCTGGCTCTGCTGCGCACCGGCTACAGCCACCGGGGCGGCCTCCGCCGGGCCAACCTGGAGTGCTGGCAGGCCCTCATCTCCGACCTTGTGCACAAGCTGGAGCCGCGCATCAAGGGCATCATCGATGCCGCCGTGCGGACCCACGCGAGCATGCCCGGGGGAACCGTCGCCGACCTGGCCCTCGCCATGGGCGTTCCGACCAAGACCGCCCAGTCCCGCCGGGACAAGATCCTCAAGGAGTTTCCGGGCGGCTGGGAGCGGTGGGCCATCGGCACCTCCCGCGAGGCCACCGACGACGACGATGCCAACCCCGCCCTGAACGTCCCACTGCCCGAGCACCACACCGAGATCTGCGAGACCGCCGCCCGCGACGGACGCCTCGGAACCACCTGCAACTGCGGCTGGAGGTCCCCGGGTCTCACCACCGACGCCATGGAGGCAGCGCGGTGGGGCGAGGCCCACCGCCAGGAGCAGGCCGTCAAGGACACAACCATCGCTCGCCACCCCCGGCGTCCCGCCAGCCCGCAGGAGACCGGGCCCAAGGCCGAGCCGGCTCACAAGACGGACGTCTACGACTGGAAGGACGGCCTGGTCGTCTGCCGCTGCACCTGCGGCTGGCACGGAAACCCGACCTCGAACATCGTCGCCGCGGCACTCGAAGGCAAGGGGCACCGGGACGGCGCGAACTCCTGACCGGCAGCGCACCGACTTCCCTGGGCGGCCGCTGTCCGGCCAAGGCACCGCAGCCGCCCAGGACTCCATGCCCGATCAGTCCTGAAACAGGAACAGGAGCACCACCATGCTGCACGACCCTGAGACCGCTGTCACCAAGTGCGACACCGCCATCCGCAACCTCGCGGTCTTCGCCGCCCTGGCGGCCATTTTCGAAGGGGCCCACGACACCGCCGACCAGTGGGCCCAGCTCAGCGTGGACGCCATGAACAAGGGCCTCTACGGCGACCACCAAGTGCTGCTCGACGGCTCCCCGGCCAGCCCGGAGGACATCGCAGACCCGCGCGTGCGAACCATGAGCGCCACCAGGCTCGGCCGCATCAGCGCCGCCCGGCACGTCCTGTGCTACGGGGCGGTGCAGACCACCGCCACCCTGGCCGTGACCCGAGCCCTGGGATTCCGGCCCAGGCCCACGGCATTGCTTGCCGGAGCCGCCATCAACCTCGGCACACACCTGATCATCGACAGGCGTCGTCCACTGCTGCGCCTCGCCGCCCGGCTCGGCAAGGGCGGCTACGTCAATGCCTGCACCGTGGTCCGGGCCGAAGGAAAGGGCGCGGACTCCAGTGGGCCGGGAACTGCTCTCTTCGAGCTCGATCAGGCCCTGCACCGCTTGATCGGCCTGGCCGCCGCCGCGGTGAGCGCCGCCCTGGCCGTCCGCAACTGCCCCTGACCGCCGCTCGCGGAACGTTTGGAGACCGGGCCCCCACCAGGCCCGGCGTGGCGGAGCCACCCGAAGCGGCCGGAGGCCCGGCAGGGCGTCATCGATCCCACTGCGGCGCAGAACACCTGACGGCCCGTCGACCAAAACTGTCAAATGGCTTGCCATGTAAAACCACTTAACAACATGCTGAGTCCGTGAGTCCCCAACGCGACGAAGCGCTGAACGCCCTACGAGCCTGGTCCGCCCCCGGACGTCGAGCCGAGCTGATCGCCGCCGCCTGGAAGGCGGGAGCAACCAGGGTCGCCGTCCTAGCCGAAGCCGCCCGAGTCAGTCGGCCCACGGTCTACGCCGATCTGCGGTCCCAGGGAATCGACCCCGACCGCCGCCCCTCGAAGGAGAGCACCATGCAGATCACCCCCGTCACCCTGGAGGGCTTCACCGGCCTCAACCTGGACGGCCAGGAGGCCGAGCACTTCCGCCGGGTCCTGTATCGCTTCATCGACGAGCACCCCGACCGCAGCCCCGGCGAGGAGGAGAGCCGCCTGATCAACCTGATGGACACCCTGCGCGACTACAACACCCTCCGCCCCCGGCTGCTGGAGGAGCGGATCGCCCGCGAAGAGCGAGACCGCGCCCTCCACCTTGTCGAGTCGCGCTGGGAAGCTCTGAGCACCGCGCCCCACTGGCTGGCCGCGCACCACTCCTACGTCATGTCCGTCGATGACGCCAGGATCGCCATCGACATGTGGAAGAACCGCGCGGCCGACGCCGCGAAAGTCCGACTGAACCGAGACCACCCCTACCGGCAGGCCGCCTACGAGCAGATCCTGGCCGCCGGCCACCCGGCGGTCCAGCCGCTGGACACCGACCCGTCCGTCGTCGCCGAGCAGTACATGGCCAACCTGGAGCAGGTCGTGGAGTACAGGCAGGGTCTCGCGGCCAAGACTCTCTCCCTGGTGGCCCAGGCCACGGCGCACTGACGCGGAGCCGCTGTCGGGGGCGGTCGGAGCCATGGAAGTCGGCTTCGACCGTGACCTGTGACAGTGAAGTCGGGACAGTTGTCACCGAAGTTGGGACAACGCCATTTTGTGACAGCGAAGTTGGGAAAGCCCCCTGTCAACGGCCT
>NZ_JBHXEG010000097.1:0-30801 GCF_042724935.1 Kitasatospora sp. NPDC127060 | reverse complement strand
GAGCACCCACCCCCGGAACCGCCCCCGCAACCACCCACCCTCCCGAAAGCCCACCCCCACCCCCCAGCCCCGCGCAGCGACCCCCCACACCACCGACAATGGACCCATGCCGGGAGCAAACATCACCATCCCCACCCACCTCACCACCACCATCACCGCCACCCACGGCACCCAAGGCCACCAGTGGCTCACCGCTCTGCCGACCGCGGTCACCACCCACCTGGCCCGCTGGAACCTCACCCTCGAACGCACCCTGGACCCGGGCGGCAGCCTGAGCCTGATCGCGTACGTCCACCGCGACGACCTCTCCCCCGCCGTCCTCAAGGTCGGCCTGGTCACCTCCGAGACCGCCCACGAGCACACCGCCCTGACCCACTGGGCCGGCCGCGGCGCCGTGCTCCTGCTGGACGCCGACCCCGCCGAGGGCGTCCTCCTGCTGGAGCGCCTGCACGGATCGATCCCACTGCGCTCCCTCGCCGAGCCCAAGGCCATGCTGGAGGCCACCAGCCTGCTGCACCGCCTCTGGGTGGCGCCGCCCGCCGGAGCCGCCCTGCCCACCCCCGCCGACCGGATCGCGGACACCGCCGCCCGCCTCGAAGCCCACCGCACCCACCCCGTCGCCGCCGCCGCACTGCCCCTCGCCGACGAGGCCCTGACCACCGCCGGAGCCCTGGTCGGCGACGCGGGCGAAACCTTCCTGCTGCACGGTGACTTCCACCACGGCAACGTCCTCGCCGCCGACCGAGCCCCCTGGCTGGCGATCGATCCCCGCCCGCTGACCGGCGAACGCGCCTACGACCTGGCCCGGCTCGCCCTGGACCGCGCGGACACCCTGATCGGCTCCCCCGGTGCCCCCGCCGCGGTCCGCCGCCGACTCCACCAACTCGCCGAGGCCCTCGACGTCGACCGGGACCGCCTGCGCGGCTGGACCCTCTTCCGCGCCGTCGACCTGGCCCTGCGCGCCCTGACCACCGGCCACCACGAAGACGCCGAACTCCACCTGGAGTTCGCCGGCTACCTCTCCGCCTAGGCCCTGCCCCCCGAACCTCCGCCCAGGCCCTGCCCCCCGCACCTCCGCCCAGGCCCTGCCCCCCGAACCTCCGCCCAGGCCCTCACGCCGTGCCCGGGTCCCCGAGCCGCCGTCCAGCTAGGTCCTGTCCCCGAGCCGCCGCAACGGCAGCCCCGCCCCCATCACCGCGTACAGCCGGTCCGTGGCCGGGAACCGCACCGCACGGGCCAGGTCCTGGTACCCCAGCGCCCGGTAGAGCCGCCGGGCCGGCGTCTCCGCGTCGATCGCCGACAGGATGCTGCGCTCCAGTCCCGACCCCTCGCACAGCAGCCGGATCAACCGCGACCCCACGCCCTGCCCCTGGTACTCCGGCAGCACGTGCAGCTCGGTGACCGCGAACACGCCGTCCAGCCAGTCCCCGTACCCCCGGGAGGTCAGGTACGGCTCGATGACGGTGCTCCACCAGTGCTCCCGCTGGTTCGGCATCCCGTACCCGAACCCGACCAGCCGCCCCCCGCTCATCGCCCCGAACGCGATCACCCCGGGCTGGAGGGCGTGCCGCCCCACGATGTGCAGCCGTACCGCGACCTCCTCGGGCGTGAGCCCGAACGCCACCGCCTGGACCTCCAGCGCCTGCGGCGCCCAGGCCGCGAGGTCGATGGCCTCGATCGTCACCCCGGTCAGCTGATCCATGCTCCGGACGTTACTACCAGCCGCCCCGTGGCGCGGCCGAAGATCGGAACCCAACAACCGGCGAAACAGCGGCGAACCGCACCACAACGCGACCCCACCCCCGGGCGGGCTCAGAAGAGCACGCTCATGAACGCCCCGACCTCCCGGAACCCCACCCGCCGGTAGGCCGCCCGGGCCCGCAGGTTGAAGTCGTTGACGTACAGCGAGACCACCGGCGCGACCTCCCGCAGCGCGACCTCCAGCACCGCCGCCATCCCGGTCTCGGACAGTCCCTGCCCCCGGTACTCCGGCGCCACCCAGACCCCCTGGATCTGGCAGGCCCCCTGGGTCACCGCCCCGACCTCGGCCTTGAAGACCACCTGCCCGTCCTCGGCGAAGCGCGCGAACGCCCGTCCGCTGGTGACGAGTTCGGCCACCCGGGCCTGGTAGAGCAGCCCGCCGTCCCCGGCCAGCGGCGAGACCCCGACCTCCTCGGTGAACATCGCCACGCAGGCGGGCATCAGCGCCTCCACCTCGCTGCGCCACACCCTCCGCACCAGCGGATCGGGCGCGATCTCCGCCGACGGCGAGGAGGTCGCCAACAGCGGCTGGTGGCCCCGGACTTCACGCGCCGGTCCCCAACTCCGCTCCAGCAGTGCCCAGAAGGCGGCGGTCGAGGCGGCCGGTCCGACGATCGAGGAGCAGCGCCGCCCCTGCCGCCGGGCCCGCTCCGCGAAGGCCGCGACGGCCTGCGGCCCGGCGTTGACCAGGACGAGGTTCGCCCCGGCGTAGCAGAGGGCGTCGAGCACGCCGTCCCCGTCGTACCAGCCCCACATCTCCCCACCGAGCCGCCACGGGTCCAGCCCGACGGCCTCGACCCGGGTGGCCACGAAGGCGTTGGCGACCGGGTCGCGGTGCAGGATCTCCAGGGCGTCCGCGAGGTCGGGCGGCTCCAGCACACGGGTGGTGGCCAGTGCCCGGGCGGCCTGGAAGGAGCTGGGGAGCATCACACCTCGATCGATCATCGAGACAGCACCTCACTGAGACGACTCTGGCCGCACCCTACTCCGTGGCCCCACCCGGCTACGGCCGCGGGGCCGTCCGCGAACGGACGGCCCCGCCTCCGGAAGACTTCACTGCGGTCCTGTGCGGACCGCCCGGCGGTCAGGGTCACCCGCGGTCGCCCCGCGCCGTGACCGCCCCGCGGTCACTCCGCGGCGACAACGGTCGGCGAACCGGCCTCGACGCCCTCCTCCTGCATCTGCTCGGCGAGCTTGAGCGCCTCCTCGATCAGGGTCTCGACGATCTTCGACTCGGGAACGGTCTTGATCACCTGCCCCTTGACGAAGATCTGCCCCTTGCCGTTGCCGGAGGCGACCCCGAGGTCAGCCTCGCGGGCCTCGCCCGGCCCGTTCACCACGCAGCCCATGACGGCGACCCGCAGCGGCACCTCCATGCCCTCCAGCCCGGCGGTGACCTCCTCCGCGAGCTTGTAGACGTCGACCTGGGCGCGGCCGCAGGACGGGCAGGAGACGATCTCCAGCCCGCGCTGGCGCAGCCCGAGCGACTCCAGGATCTGGTTGCCGACCTTGATCTCCTCGGCCGGCGGGGCCGACAGCGAGACCCGGATGGTGTCGCCGATGCCCTCGGCGAGCAGCGCGCCGAAGGCGACCGCGGACTTGATGGTGCCCTGGAAGGCCGGACCGGCCTCGGTGACGCCCAGGTGCAGCGGGTAGTCACAGGCGGCGGCGAGCTGGCGGTAGGCCTGGATCATCACGACCGGGTCGTTGTGCTTGACCGAGATCTTGATGTCGCGGAAGTCGTGCTCCTCGAACAGCGAGCACTCCCACAGCGCGGACTCGACGAGCGCCTCCGGGGTGGCCTTGCCGTACTTCTCCAGCAGCCGCTTGTCGAGCGAGCCGGCGTTGACGCCGATCCGGATCGGCACCCCGGCGTCCTTGGCGGCCTTGGCGATCTCGCCCACCTTGTCGTCGAAGGCCTTGATGTTGCCGGGGTTGACGCGCACGGCGGCACAGCCGGCGTCGATCGCGGCGAAGACGTACTTCGGCTGGAAGTGGATGTCGGCGATGACCGGGATCTGCGACTTCTTGGCGATGATCGGCAGCGCGTCGGCGTCGTCCTGGGAGGGGACGGCGACCCGGACGATCTGGCAGCCGGACGCGGTGAGCTGGGCGATCTGCTGCAGCGTGGCGTTGATGTCCGAGGTGACCGTGGTGGTCATGGACTGGACCGAGACGGGGGCGTCGCCGCCGACCGGCACGTTGCCGACCATGATCTGCCGGGAGTAGCGGCGCTTGGCGAGCGGCTTGAGCGGCAGGGACGGAATACCGAGCGAGATCGCGGTCATGTGCGCAGGGTTCCCCGGGGTAGAGGTGTGGTCGACCGCCCGGCCGTTGGGACGGCCGAGGCCGGGCGCGCGGACTATCGCGCACCCGGCCTCCACGGTACGGCACGGTCCGGGCGCCCAGCACACCCGCCGTACCCGAACGCGCTAGCCGATCTTCACCGGGTTCACCAGGTCGGCCACCATCACCAGCAGGGTGAATCCGATGAAGATACTGGCCACGACGTACGCGACCGGCATCAGCTTGGCGACGTCGAAGGGGCCCGGATCGGGCCGCCGGAACAGTTGTGCGAAGCGGCGCCGGACCGACTCCCAGACCGCGCCGGCGATGTGGCCGCCGTCCAGCGGCAGCAGCGGCAGCATGTTGAACAGGAAGAGCGACAGGTTGATGCCGGCCAGCAGGTTCACGAAGATCGCGATCCGCTGGGTGGCCGACTCGTGCAGCGAGAACACCTCGCCGCTGACCCGGGCGGCGCCGACCATGCCGATCGGCGAGTCCGGGTCGCGCGGGGCGTCGCCCACGACGGCGTTCCACAGGCCGGGGATCTTGCCGGGCAGCGCGGCCAGCGACTTCACCCCGTTCTCGGCCATGTCGTACATCCGGTCGACCGACTGCCCGAAGCCGAGCTGGACGGTGTCGCTCTTCGGGGTGAAGCCGAGGAACCCGGCCTGGACGGTCTGGCCCTTCACCGGCACGCCGTTCCCGTCGTACTTCTGCACGTCGTTGACGGCGATGGTGGGCGTGAAGGTGAGCTGCTGACCGCCGCGCTCCACCACGATCGCCACCTGCTTGCCGGCCGACTTCCGGATGTCCGCCTGGAGCTGGTCGTAGTCGCGGATCCGGTCGCCGTCGAAGGAGAGCACCTTGTCGCCCTGGCGCAGGCCCACCTCGTTGGCCGGGGTCTTGGGCGCGTCCGCGGGGCAGGTGTCGGTGGGCTGCCCGGCCTTGACCACGCACTGGGCGACCGAGCCGATGGTCGGCACCGCCATGGAGACGCCGAAGCCCATCATCACCGTCAGGAACAGCCCGAACGCCAGGATCAGGTTCATGAACGGCCCGGCGAACATGACGATGACCCGCTTCCAGGGCTTGCGGGTGTAGAACAGCCGGTTCTCGTCACCCTCCTGGAGCTCCTCGTAGGAGGCCTCACGGGCGTCCTCGATCATGGTCCGCCAGGGCGAGCTGCTCCGCTTGGTGATCCGGCCGTCCTCGCCCGGCGGAAACATCCCGATCATCCGGATGTACCCGCCGAACGGGATCGCCTTGAAGCCGTACTCGGTCTCACCCTTCCGGCGCGACCAGATGGTCGGCCCGAAGCCGACCATGTACTGCGGCACCCGGATGCCGAACAGCTTGGCCGTGGAGAGGTGGCCGAGCTCGTGCCAGGCGATCGAGATGAGCAGCCCGACCACGAAGACCAGGATGCCTACCACCGTCAAAACCGTTGCCACCGCTGGCCCTCCGTCATGCCGCTCCGCTCATCGTCTCGTCGTACCGCGATCCGTGCCGTGCCACGATCGGTGTCCCGCCGGGCACCGCCGCCGGAGTCGGCGCCGTCAGCCCGCCGCCAGCTCGCGGGCCCGGGCGCGCGCCCAGTCCTCCGCGTGCAGGACGTCCTCGACGGTCAGGGAAGTTCCCGACCCGGCCACCCGGCCGTCGGACTGTCCGTGCTCGGCGACGACCTTGGCAACAGTGTCCACGATCCCGGTGAAGGCGAGGCGACCCTTCAGGAAGGCCTCCACGCACTCCTCGTTCGCGGCATTGAACACCGCCGGCGCCGTTCCGCCCAGAGTGCCCACCTCACGGGCCAGCTCCACGGCCGGGAACGCCTCGTTGTCCAGCGGGAAGAACTCCCAGGTCGCGGCCTTGGTCCAGTCGCATCCGGGGGCCGCCTCCGGCACCCGGTCCGGCCAGCCCAGACCGAGCGCGATCGGCATCCGCATGTCCGGCGGGCTGGCCTGCGCCAGCGTCGAACCGTCGGTGAACTCCACCATCGAGTGCACGACCGACTGCGGATGGACGACGACCTCGATCCGCTCGAAGGGCACGTCGTAGAGCAGGTGCGCCTCGATCACCTCCAGGCCCTTGTTGACCAGGGTCGCCGAGTTGATCGTCACCACCGGGCCCATCGCCCAGGTCGGGTGCGCCAGCGCGTCCTGCGGGGTCACCCCGGCCAGCTGCTCCCGGGTACGGGTCCGGAACGGGCCGCCGCTCGCCGTCACCACCAGCTTGCGGACCTCCGCCCGAGTGCCGCCGGCCAGCGCCTGGAACAGCGCCGCGTGCTCGGAGTCCACCGGCACGATCTGGCCCGGCTTCGCCACCGCCTTCACCAGCGGGCCGCCGACGATCAGCGACTCCTTGTTCGCCAGCACCAGCACCCGGCCCGCCCGCAGCGCGGCCAGCGTCGGCCGCAGGCCGATCGAACCGGTGATGCCGTTCAGCACCGAGTGGCACTCCATCGCGGCCAGCTCGGTCGCCGCGTCCGGCCCCACCAGCACGGCCGGCAGCGGACGCCCCGCCGCCCCCGCCGCCAGCGCCTCGCGCAGCGCCGGCTCGGCCGCCGGATCGGCCACCGCCACGGTGTGCACGCCCAGCCGCAGCGCCTGCTCGGCCAGCAGCTCCACCCGGCCGCCGGCCGCCGACAGGGCGACCACCCGGAACCGGTCCGGGTTGCGGAGCACCACGTCGATGGCCTGGGTTCCGATCGAACCGGTGGAACCGAGGATCACCAGCTCCCGGGGGCCGGAGGGGTCCGCCACGGTGGGCGTGAAACGCAGCTGCGGGTGGGCGAGCGAAGTCATGCGCCCATTGTGTCCTGTCCGAGACCTTGCCCAGGACGACCACCGCCCCCTCGGGCTACCGTCGGACCCATGCGTACCGTCATCGCCGGAGGCCACGGACAGATCGCGCTGAGGCTCGAACGGCTGCTCGCCTACCGCGGCGACCGACCCGCCGGGATCATCCGCCGCCCCGAACACGCCCAGGACCTGGTCGCCGTCGGTGCCGAGCCGCTGCTGCTCGACCTGGAATCCGCCACCGCCCCGCAGCTCGCCGCCCTGCTCACCGACACCGACGCCGTGGTCTTCGCCGCCGGCGCCGGCCCGGGCAGCGGCGCCGCCCGCAAGAACACCGTCGACCGCGACGCGGCCGTCCTGCTCGCCGACGCCGCCGAACTGGCCGGGGTCCGGCGCTACCTGATGGTCTCCTCGATGGGCGCCGACGCCACCGCCCGGTACCCGGCCGACGAGGTCTTCGAGACCTACCTGCGGGCCAAGGGCGCCGCCGACGACGCCGTCCGCGCCCGCACCTCACTCGACTGGACGGTGCTGCGCCCCGGGCGGCTCACCGACGGCCCCGGCACCGGCCTGGTCCGGCTCGCCCCCTCCACCGGCCCCGGCGCGGTCGACCGGGCCGACGTGGCCGTCGTCCTGGCCGCCCTGCTGCGCGAGCCCGGCACCGCCGGGCAGACCCTGGAGCTGGTCGCCGGCAACGCCACCGTCGCGGAGGCCGTCGCCGCCGTGGCCGGGCACGACGGCTGAACCCACGCCGGAGGGCCCGGTCCGTGGCGGACGCTGCTGGTTGATACGGGTCCCGTTCACTTCGCCCCGCCGACCGGTTGGTCGGCGGGGCGAAGTGCTGCGAAGTGGCTGGTGCGGGTCCGGGTCTGGGCTCGGGGCGTGTCGGTGAGGTGGGCGTCGATGCGGGCGAGGTTGATCGCGGCGCCGGTGAGCTGGTGCTGGAGTCCGGTCTTCGCAAGGCCTTGGTAACGGGATCTGCGCAGGCCGCAGCGCTGGACGCCTCGGGCGATGGTGCCCTCGACCCCGGCGCGGATCTTGTAGCGGTCCTTCCAAGCGTCGGTCTGCTGCTCGGCTCCGGCCGCGCGGACGGCCTCGTGTTCGTCGCGCTGTCGCAGGGTGAGTTCACGGCGCTGGGCGGTGGGTGAGTCGACGCAATCAATCGCGCAGGTGGGGGGAGGGACGGCAGTCACCCGGGCTGAAGCGGATCCGGATCGCCAGGCTTCCCTTCGGGAACGCCGCCCGCGCCACCCGCACCGTCCCCGTCGACAGCTCGCCCGGCCCACCCGCACGCATCGACACCACGCCCCCACAACGACGAACGCCGGTCTCCGGGACAAGTCCCGGAGACCGGCGTCACTCAGCGCAGCCGATCAGTCACACTCGCCGACGGCGTCCGTGGCGGACCGGGCCCTCCGGCGATCGGACGCTCTGAGATCTCAGCGGTTTCAGAGGTCGAGACCGGTCAGGACCATGACCTTCTCGACGGTGTAGTCGTCCATCGCGTACTTGACGCCCTCACGGCCGACACCCGAGTCCTTGACGCCGCCGTACGGCATCTGGTCGGCCCGGTAGGACGGCGCGTCGCCGATGATCACACCGCCGACCTCCAGCTCCCGGTGGGCCCGGAAGGCCGTCTGCAGGTCGTGGGTGAACACGCCCGCCTGCAGGCCGAACGGCGAGTCGTTGACGGCCGCGAAGGCCTCGTCCACGCCCTCCACCCGGTGCAGCGACAGCACCGGACCGAACACCTCGGCCTTGGCGAGGATCGCGTCGGCGGGCAGCTCGGCCAGCACGGTCGGCGCGTAGGTCGCGCCCTCGCGGGTCCCGCCGGCGAGCACCTTGGCGCCCTTGGCGACCGCGTCGTCCACCCAGGACTCCACCCGCTTCGCGGCGTTCTCGTCGACCAGCGGGCCGACGTCCGTCGCGTCGTCGTTCGGGTCACCGGTGACCTGCGCGCCGACCTTGGCCACGACCTTCTCCACCAGCGCGTCGTACACCGACGCGTCGGCGATCACCCGCTGCACCGAGATGCAGGACTGGCCGCCCTGGTAGTTGGCGAACATCGCGATCCGGGTCGCCGCCCAGTCCAGGTCGGCCTCCGAGGACCAGTCGGCGAGCACCACGGCCGCGGCGTTGCCGCCCAGCTCCAGGGTGGTGTGCTTGCGCGGCACCGAGTCCATGATCTGGTAGCCGACCTTGTCCGAACCGGTGAAGGAGATCACCGGCACCCGGGCGTCCTGCACCAGGGCCGGCATCCGGTCGTTCGGCACGGTCAGGATCGACCAGGAGCCGGCCGGCAGGTCCGTCTCGGCCAGGATCTCGCCCAGCACCATCGCCGACAGCGGGGTCGCCGGAGCCGGCTTGAGGATGATCGGGGCGCCGACCGCGATCGCCGGGGCGACCTTGTGGGCGACCAGGTTCAGCGGGAAGTTGAACGGAGCGATCCCCAGCACCACACCGCGCGGGAAGCGGCGCACCACCGCGAAACGGCCCACGCCGCCCGGGTCGGTGTCCAGCCGCATCGTCTCGCCGTTGGTGCGGCGCGCCTCCTCGGCGGCCCAGCGGAAGACCGACACCGCGCGGCCGACCTCACCGCGGGCCCACTTGATCGGCTTGCCGTTCTCGGCGGTGATCAGCTGGGCGAGCTCCTCGGTGCGCTCCGCCAGCCGCTTGGCCACGTGGTCCAGGGCGGCGGCCCGCTGGTGCGCCGGGGTGGCGGCGAACACCGGCAGCGCGGCCACGGCGGCGTCCAGCGCCTCCTCGACCTGGGCCTCGGTCGGAACGCTGACCTTGCCGACCAGACGGCCGTCCCAGCTGTTGTGCACCTCGAAGGCGGCGTCGCCGCTCGCCCGGCGGCCGGCGAGCCAGAAATCGTACGTGGTGGTCACCGTGGTACCGGCCCTCTCCTCGTCGTCGTACGGCCCACGGGCGTGGGACCCGAACCCGAGGGTAGGTGCGACGGCGGGCCGACCGGATTGGCCGACCAGGAGTGTTCCGGCCCGGAGCCACTCCACCGCGTCCAGCGGGCGCCTACTCCTCACCCGAGCGCAGCGCCAGCCACAGCTCCATCCGCACGTCCGTGTCGTCCAGCGACCGGCCCAGCAGCTCCTCGACCCGGCGCATCCGGTAGCGCAGCGTGTGCCGGTGCACCCCGAGGTCCGCCGCCGCCGCGTCCCACTGCCCGTGCCGCGACAACCACGCCCGCAACGAGGCCACCAGGTCACCGCGGGCCGTCCGGTCGTGCTCGCGCAACGGCCGCAGCAGCCCCTCCGCGAACGCCGTCACCGCTTCCTCCCCGAGCAGCGGCAGCAGCGACCCCGCGCCGACCTCCTCGTGGTCCACCGAGCGGCGGCCACCGCGCAGCGCCACCGCCAACGCCCGCTCCGCCTGGGCGTACGCCGTACCGGCCTCCTCCAGCGCGGCCGGCGCCGACACGCCCAGCGACAGGCCCTCGTGCTCCTCCACCACGCCCAGACAGGCCCGGTGCACCGCCCCGTTGTCCGGCGCCAGCACCATCAGCCGCGGCCCGTGCGCGCCCTCCTCCCGCGCCACCAGCAGCTTCTCGCCCACCCGGGCACCCGCCTGCTCGGCCCGGTCCCCCAGCTCCACCAGCGCCTCCGCGGCATCCGCGTTCGGCCCGGCCCCGGCCACCAGGACCCGTATCGTCCCCTCCGGCATCCCGCCGAACAGCCCCACCGCCACCTGCCGGGCCGTCGCCACCTCACCCGCCAGCACCATCCGCAGCAGCGCCGCGCCCATCCGCTCCTCGGCCTGCCGCAGCTCGCGCGAGCGCTCCAGGGTGAGGGTCAGCAGTGCCACCGCCGCGTTCAGCACGTACCGCTCGGTCGGCGTGATCCGGTCCTCGGTGCCGACCGCCAGGAAACCCCGGGCCCGCCGGTCCGCCCCCAGCGACTGGACCACCACGTAGTCCTCGTCCGCCGTGTCTATCCCCGGCGACCGCCCCTGCAGGGCCGCACTCGACGGCGCCGGCCGCCGGCGCAGCCGGTCCACCTCCGCCGCCAGCCGCCCCGCGCGCCGCGCCGCCCAGTCCGGCGCCACCACCGACAGCGCACCCGACCCGTCGTACAGCGCCGCCCAACCCCCCAGCCGGGCCGCCAGCCGACGCACCACGGCCGTCGTGCCGTCCTTGCCCAGCGCCGCCCGGGTCAGCTCCTCCTGCGCCTCGAAACTGGTCGTCACCGCCTCGTACTGCTCCGCGGCCAGCGCCGCCGACACCACCTTGCTGATCGCGATGAACGGCGTCGGCTCCGGCACCCGCAGCAACGGCAGCCCCCGCTGCTGCGCCGCGTCCACCAGCGGCTGCGGCACCTCGGTGTGCGACAGCCCCACCCCCAGCCCCAGCCCGACCACCCCGGCATCGGCCAGCCGGTGCACGTACGCCTGCAGCTGCGCCGCCGTACGGCCCAGCTTGATACCGGTGGTGAGCAGCAGCTCGCCACCCTCCAGGAACGGCGTCGGGTCGTCCAGCTCACTGGTGTGCACCCAGCGGACCGGCCGCTCCAGGTGGTCCGCACCGGCGAGCACCGTCAAGTGGAGCGAACTGTTGCGGACGACGGAGGCGAGTGTGGGGGGCATGGCACCTTCGAAGGGGGGGTCGACCTGACCGCGCCGTTGCGGCCGGGCGAGGAGAGGGCAGTGGGACTGGTGAGGGTCTCTCCCCTTCATTATGGACGCCCCGGACAACCGGCACGGCCGAATCCACCTCGAAGGCGACTTCCGGGCCCGCCCCGGCTCACCCCCGCAGGTCCACCAGCAACGGCGGCACCTGCTCCCCCGACACCGCCGTCAACGACACCACCGCGTGTCCGGCCGGCAGCGCGTGCGCCAGATCCGACGGCGACCACCGCAACCGCTCCACGTCCCGCGTCGTCACCGACTCCGTCTGCGCCGTCGTCCCCGACAAGGCCTTCCGCCCCAGCCGCCCGGCCCGCCGCATCACCCCGCCGGAGGTGTCGGGGGTGTGGGTCACCGCGGTCTCCTGCACCAGGTGCGTCCCCCAGGCCTCCGAGAACAGCCGGCCGTCCCAGGGCGCGATCCCGGGGAAGGCCACCCGGCAGCCCACCGCGCCGAACAGGGGCGCCCGCAGCGCCTCCGGAAGGTCCACCAGGGTGCGCAGCAGCAGCACCGCACCCGCGTTCGCCCCGCGCATCCGCTGCAGGCCCCGGACGGAGCCGGCGTCCAGCGCGGCCGAGGCGTCGTCCACCACCAGGCCCGCGAACAGCGAACGGTCCGCACGCGCCCCGGCCGCCTGCACGAACTGCCCCACCACCAGCCGGGACAGCATCCGGGCGGCCTCCGGGTGACTGCGCTCCGGCAGCTTCACCCGCACCCGCAGCGGATGGTCCAGCACCCGCATCGCGAACGGCGGACGGCCCGTCCCGTCCGTCGCGAACGCCCCCTCGAAGGCGGGCCGCTCCAGCAGCCCCAGCCGGTCCGCCAACAGCGACCCCGGATCGTCCGCCCGGCCGCGCTGCCGCTCCCGGTGGTCCAGGTCCCGCTCGTACGCGGCCAGCCGGCCCGCCACGCCCAGCGCCTTCACCAGCGCCGCCAGCGCGTCCGGATCACCGCCCAGCAGCGCCCGCAGCTCGCGCACCCCCGGGTAGCGGCCGTACGCGGCGTGGAACGGACCGACCACCTGCTGCAGCGCGGTCCGCGCGTTCTCCGCCCGCGCGGTCAGCTCGTCCGGCAGCAGCGCGTCGGCCAGCCGAGCCGCGGCCTCGTCCGGGTCCTGCGCCGCGCCGTAGAGGTCCAGCCCGTACACCGAGGCCGGGTCGCCGGGCGCGATCACCACGTCGTACCAGGCGTCCGGCCCGAGGTCGGCGTCCGAAGCCCCGACCACCACCGCGCACGCGGTCCCGGCCAGCGCCTGCAGGCACAGCGCCTCCGCCACCGGCCGGGCCAGCCGCGCCGTCTTCCCCGTCCCGGCCGGGCCGACCGCCAGCAGCGACGTGCCCAGCACCGCCGGGTCCAACGCGAAGTCCGCCGCCCGGTGGCTCAACGGGTTCTTCGGCACGTCCTGCGCCACACCGAGGCAGACCTGGCCGAGCAGGAGATCGTGCCGCCGCACCCGCCCCGGCAGCTCACGCGCCTCGGAGGGATGGGCGAAGGCCGCCGCGCCCCGGGCGGCCACCTGCTCGGTGAAGGCGGGCAGGAACACCGGATCCGCCTGCGCGGACTCCCAGGCCCGCTGGATCCGCACGTAGTCGACGTCGCCGACCGCCTCCCCGTCCAGCCGCGCCGCCGCCTCGACCGCCCCGCCCCGACGCAACCCGTCCCACGGACCCGGCCCGCGGGCCGCCTCCGCCGCCGGCCCGGCCTCCTCGGCCGGCTCCTCCTGGGTCACCGTCCGCGACAGCAGCGGGGCGACGTAGCGGCGCCAGACCTCGGGCCAGCGGCCCATGCGGCCGAAGACCTTGATGACCACGGCGAGAACCAGGACGTTGGCCACCAGCAGAGTGAACATGGCCTCCGCCTCGGAGGGCGAGGCGAGCGGTCCGATGCCCGCCTGTCCACCGAACCAGACGAGCACGTACATGAGGAGCTGCGTGCCGTAGAGGTACGCGAACCACCCCACCACCACGTTGAGCCCCGCCCGTAGCAGCAACGGCCAGGTCGGGACCCGGGCCGCCTCCGCGCGTTCCGGGTCGATGCGGCGGTAGCCGAGCCGGTAGACGCCCGGTTCGGCTTCGGGGCGCGGGGCGGTGGCCCAGGCGGCGAGGTCGAAGGCCCCGCCGGGTGCCGTGGCGGGCCGTTGGTGGGGCAGGGGGGTGGGGGGTCTGGTGGTGGTGTGTTCGACGTGGTGGTGTGACCCGTCCTGTGCCATGTACGGCCCCGCTCCCTCGCCCGCCCGGCCCGACCGCCGTCGGTGCCGCCATACCCATGCCGCCGTACCGGCGACACGCCCGCGCTCAGGGTAGTGGAGTGGGGTCTGCGGGTAGTCGTGGCGCCCGTGCTGGCCGTGCCGGACAAGTCGGACGGCGCAGTGCTACCGAGTGGCGCATGCCCGGTCGGGGAGGGCGGCCGTAGCCTGCGAAGCACCGAGCCGAGAAGTCTGGAGATACCCCATGAGCGCCGTAACGCCGCTCCCGCAGGAGCGCCGTCTGGTCACCGCGATCCCGGGTCCGAAGTCGCAGGAGCTGCAGGCCCGCAAGCTGGGTGCGGTGGCGGCCGGTGTCGGCACCACCCTGCCGGTGTACATCACCCGCGCCAACGGCGGCGTGCTGGAGGACGTGGACGGCAACTCGCTGATCGACTTCGGTTCCGGCATCGCCGTGACGAACGTCGGCAACAGCGCCGAGGCCGTGGTGGCCAAGGCGAGCGAGCAGCTGGCCGCCTTCACCCACACCTGTTTCATGGTGACCCCGTACGAGGGTTACGTGGCTGTCGCCGAGCAGCTGAACGAGCTGACCCCGGGTGACCACGAGAAGCGCACGGCGCTGTTCAACTCGGGCGCCGAGGCGGTCGAGAACGCGGTGAAGATCGCCCGCGCCTACACCAAGCGCACCGCCGTCGTGGTGTTCGACCACGGCTACCACGGCCGCACCAACCTGACCATGGGCCTGACGGCGAAGAACATGCCGTACAAGCAGGGCTTCGGTCCGTTCGCGCCGGAGATCCACCGGGTGCCGGTCGCCTACCCGTACCGCTGGCTGACGGGCGCGGAGAACTGCGCCGCCGAGGCCGCCGCGCAGGCGATCGACATCATCAACAAGCAGATCGGCGCGGAGAACGTCGCCGCGATCATCATCGAGCCGATCCAGGGCGAGGGCGGCTTCATCGAGCCGGCCAAGGGCTTCCTGCCGGCCATCGTGGAGTACGCGAAGGCGAACGGGATCGTGTTCGTCGCCGACGAGATCCAGACCGGTTTCTGCCGCACCGGCCAGTGGTTCGCGTGTGAGGACGAGGGCATCGTCCCTGACCTGATCACCACCGCCAAGGGCATCGCCGGCGGTCTGCCGCTGGCCGCGGTGACCGGTCGCGCCGAGATCATGGACGCCGCGCACGCGGGTGGCCTGGGCGGCACCTACGGCGGAAACCCGGTGGCGTGCGCCGCCGCGCTGGGCGCCATCGAGACCATGAAGGAGCAGGACCTCGTCGGCAAGGCGCAGCGGATCGGCGAGATCATGCTGGGCCGGCTGCGCTCGATGCAGGAGAAATTCGACATCATCGGTGAGGTCCGCGGCCGCGGCGCGATGGTCGCCGTCGAGCTGGTGAAGCCGGGCGGCAAGGAGGCGAACGCGGAGGTCACCGCGGCGATCGCCAAGGCGTGCCACGCCGAGGGCCTGGTCGTGCTGACCGCCGGCACCTACGGCAACGTGCTGCGCTTCCTGCCGCCGCTGGTCATGCCGGAGCACCTGCTGAACGAGGGCCTGGACATCCTGGAGGCCGCGTTCGCCGCCGTCTGAGCGGTGTCGTCCACCAGGTCGTGAACCCCCTCCGGAGGGATGTCCGGACAGCGCTGAACGGCCCGTGGGGACCTCTGGTCCGCACGGGCCGTTCGGTTTGGCCGAGGCCCGCCGGGGCCGGTTCGCACGGCCGTCCGGACGTCGGAGGCGGCGTCGGAGGCGGCGTCCGCAGACGGTCCCGGGCGGGGTGAAGATGATGTGCGGAATCGCTGGAGGCGCTCGGTGCGGAAGGGTGGTTGACGTAGTGTCATCGCAGATGGACAGCGAGCCTCAGCCATTGGCGGAGCCGTCCGCGGAGCCTCCCCGAGGGGTGGGTCCGCGAGGGCGCCGCGAGGACAACCAGGCCGTCCCGGAAGGGACGGCACACACCGAAGGCCGATCGACCGACCGTCCGACCCACACCCCCCGGGGCGCACGGAACGGCGATCATCAGAGCCGCCCCGGAGCTCTCCCCCCTGCTCCGGGGCGGCTGTCCGCTGTCCTGGTCCGGGTGGCCCGGTCGGTGGCGGTGCCGGTGGTGGCGGCCGTGGTGCTGCTGGCGGTGTCCTGGCAGGTGGCGGTGGACGGGCCGCTGCTCGGTCTGGACCGCTCGGTCCGCGCGGCCGTCCGGTCGTCCCACCGGGACCATCCGAGCGCCCTGCTGGACCAGCTGGGCCGGCTGCTGTCGGACCTGGGCGGCGGGGTCCCGGCCGTGCCGGTGCTGCTGGCGGCCGGCGGGCTGGCCGCCTGGTGGTGGCGCCGGGCGGGGGCGGCACGCTGGTGGCTGCCGTTGCCGGTGGCCGCGGCGACCGCGGTACTGATCCCGCTGCTGGTGGTCCCGGCGAAGGCGGCGTTCGCGCGGCCGGGCCCGCTCGGGGATCCGCTGGTACCGGGGCAGTGGGGCTGGTACCCGTCCGGGCACACCGCGACGGCGACGTTCTCGTACGGCGTGGCGGCGCTGCTGCTGGCGCGGGCGGCGGGGCGGTGGACGGCCCGGGGGCTGACCGCAGGCGCGGTGGCGCTGGCGCTCGGGGTGGGCGCGGGACTGGTGTGGAGCGATTACCACTGGGTGCTGGACGTGGTGGCCAGCTGGTGCCTGGCCACCCTGGTGCTGTGGGCGCTGGACCGGTGGTTTCCCCGGCCCGGCGACTGAGGGCCTCAGGCCCCGGTGGCGCCCTCCCCCGTGGCACCTTCCTCGGTGGCGCCCTCCTCCGGGGCGTCCTCCTCGTTGCGATGGACGAGGCCGGCCTCGCCGTTGTCGCGGTGCCATTCGACGACCAGCTCGTCGCGGGCGCCGAAGCGGACGAGGTGGCGGCCGACGACGTCCTCCAGGGTGGGCAGGTCCTCGCGCTCGCCCTCGACGGTGAGCAGCAGCGCGTCCGGCTGGGCCTCCAGGGTGGCGGTCCCGGCGCGGAAGACCAGGGTGCCGCGGCCGGTCTCCGGGGAGAAGGAGGTCTCGATCCGGCGGCTCATGTGGGCGGCGAGCTGCTTGGCGTAGCGGGCGGGGCGATCGGTGGCGACGCGGGCGGTGGAAACGGGCATGGGTGCTCCAAGGGCGGGGAGGGGACTTAGGGTGCCCTCACTCGCCGGTACCGTAACGCAGATACTGAGCTAGGCTCAACATATTTCTCCGATCGCTTCCCCCAGTCGGCCGCCCGCCCGGAACCGGCCGATACGCTGGAGCCGACGCCAGCCGAGGAGACCGCCGATGACCACCACGCCGACCGACGATCCGGCGGACTCCTCCCCCGAGCCCCGGCCCGGCACCACCGCCGAACTCGCGGACGCGATGACCAGGGCGATCAAGCGGATCCGTCGGCAGACCAGCTGGCGGCTGGAGCCGTACGGCATCACCCCCGGCCAGGCCCGGGCCCTGCGCACGCTCGCCCACGTGCCCGGCTGCGGGACGCCGGACCGCGCGATGCGGCTGAGCGACCTCGCCGACCAGCTGCACATCGCCCCGCGCTCGGCCACCACGGTGGTCGACGCGCTGGAGGACGCCGGGCTGGTCGAGCGCCGCCCCGACCCGGCGGACCGGCGGGCCGTCCGGATCCTGCTGACCGAGGCCGGGCGCGCGGCGGTGGAGCGGATCGGGCAGGTCCGGGACGAGGTGGCGCAGGACTACTTCGGCGAGGTCAGCCCCGGGGACGAGGAGGTGCTGCTGCGAGTGCTGCGCGCGGCCGAGGCCCGTTTCCTCGCAGCCGGGCCGCCGGCGCGGACGGCGCCCCCGGGCGCAGCGCGGTGATCCCGATCCCGGCGATCACCAGCAGGGCCGCCGCGGCCGCCGTCGGGGTGACCCGCTCGCCGAGCAGCAGCCAGGCCGAGGACATCCCGAAGACCGGCACCAGCAGCGAGTAGGGCGCCACGGCGGTGGCGTCGTAGCCGCGCAGCAGGTAGCTCCAGGCGACGAAGCCGAACAGGGTGGAGAGCAGCCCGACGTAGCCGATCACGCCGAGCCCGCCCAGGGTCATCCCGCGCAGCGCGCGCAGGTCCGCGTCCGGGCCCTCGACCAGCAGGGACAGGGCCAGCAGCGGCAGCGGCGGGACGGCGCTGACCCAGACCATCCAGCGCAGGGCGTCCGGCGGGGCGGCCCTGCGGGTGAGCACGTTGGACAGGCCCCAGGCGACGGCCGCCAGCACCACCAGGACGAAGGCCTCGAACGGCCCGCCCAGGCCCTGGTCCACGGCACTCAGGGCGATGCCCGCGAATGCCAGCGCCAGACCGAGCAGCCGCCGCCGGCCCGGGCGCTCGTGCAGCAGGACGGCGGCGAACAGCGCGGTGAAGCCGGCCTGGCCCTGGAGCACCAGGGAGGAGAGGCCGGCCGGCATCCCGGCGTGCATGCCGAGGAACAGCAGCCCGAACTTGACCACCCCGAGGACCAGGCCGACCGCCAGGACCCAGCGCCAGGCGACCTTGGGCGGCCCGACGAAGAAGACCGCCGGCACGGCGACCACGGCGAACCGCAGGGCGCAGAAGAGCAGCGGCGGGAAGCTGTCCAGGCCGATGTGGATCAGGACGAAGTTGAGGCCCCAGACGGCGGCCACCAGGACGGCCAGGGCGATGTGGCGCGGGCGCATGGTCGAGCCGGCCGGAGCGGCGGGTGTGGCGGTCATGGGTCGAGCATGGCGGCGCGGAAACGTGTAGCACCAGCGATGATTGCTGAAGCGGACACTTTAGGGTTGCTACATGATGGATCTCGGGCGCCTGCGGGCGCTGCACGCGGTGGCGGTGCACGGCTCGGTCGGCGGGGCGGCGGCCGCGCTCGGGTTCACGCCCTCGGCGGTCTCCCAGCAGATCGCCAAGCTGGAACGGGAGACCCGCACGGTGCTGCTGGAGCGCCAGGGCCGGGGCGTGGTGCTGACCGACGCGGCGCGGGAGCTGGCCGCCACCGCGCGGACCGTCCTGGGGCTGGTGGAGCAGGCCGAGGTGCGGCTGGAGGAGCAGCGCGGCCGGGCGGTCGGACGGCTTCTGGTGGCCTCCTTCGCGACCGGGGCGCGCGGGCTGATGCCCGGTGTGCTGGCCGAACTGCGGCAGCGCTGCCCGGAGCTGGACGTACGGCTGCTGGAGAGCGACCCGTACCCGGCGGCGGAGCTGGTGGCGCGCGGCGAGGTGGACCTGGCGCTGGTGCAGGACTGGCCGACGGTGCCGCTGCCGGTGCAGGAGGGCGTCGCCCGGCTGGACCTCGGGACGGACCCGGTGGACCTGGTGCTGCCCGCCGGGGACGAACTGGCGGCGCTGGACGCGGTGCCGGTGGAGCGGCTGTGCGGGCAGCGCTGGATCAGCGTGCCGCCGGGCAACATCTGCCACGACTGGCTGGTCACCACCCTTCGCGAGGCCGGTGAGGAGCCCGACGTTCGGTACCAGGTCGGCGACTTCGAGACCCAGATCGCCCTGGTGGCGGCCGGACTGGGGATGGCCGTGGTGCCCCGGCTCGGCCGGGGCCCGCTCCCGGCCGGGGTGGCGGCCCGTCCGGTCGCCTCGCAGCCGAGCCGGCGGGTGTTCGCGCTCTGGCGCTCCCAGGCCTCCCGCCGGCCGGCGATCACCGAGGCGCTGGCGGCGATGCGGAACTGCTGGCGCTCGCTCCCCGGGCACCCGCCGGACATGGCCCAGGTCCCTGTCCGGCCGATCCGGGCCCGGCGAGCTCGACCGGACGGGGCCTAGCTGGCGAAGCCGATGACCAGCCACATGAAGCCGACCCCGGCCACCGTGCACAGCAGGGTGCTGCGCGAGGGGTGCGGGCTGTGCGCCTCGGGAAGGATGTCCGAGGTCGCCAGGTAGAGCAGGAAGCCGGAGAAGAAGCCCAGGTAGAGGCCGAGCAGGTGCTCCGGGATGGTGAAGGCCAGGGTGATCGCGGCACCGGAGACCGGGGCCAGCGCGTCGGCGGCGAGCAGGGTCAGCGCCCGGCGCCGGTTGTTCCCGTACAGCCGGGTGATCGTGTACGTGTTGAAGCCGTCGGCGAAGTCGTGGGCGACCACCGCGATGGCCACCACGGTGCCGACCGTGGTGCCGGCCTGGAAGGCGGCGCCGATCGCGAAGCCGTCCATCACGCTGTGCCCGACCAGGGCCAGCGCGGCGGTCATGCCGACGCCCTGGTGTCCGGAGCGGCGGGCGTGGCCGTGCTGGTGGCCGTGGGTGTGCGCGGCGTACTCGCCCTCGTGGCCGCGGTGGATGGCGACGGCGCGCTCGATCACGTGGATGGTGAGGAAGCCGCCGGCGAACATCAGCAGCGCCTGGGGCACGCCGTGCACCTCGCCGGGGGCCTGGTGGATGGCCTCGGGCAGCAGGTCGAAGGCGACCACGCCGAGCATCAGTCCGGCGGCGAAGCCCAGCACCAGGTGGCGACGGTCGCCGGTGCGCTGGGCGACGAAGCCGCCGATCAGCGTCATCAGGAACGCCCCGGCGGCGACCAGGACAGCGGTCATCGGGCCCCCTCCGCCGTCGGGTCGGACGGGCCTGCCGGTCCGGTCGGGCCCGCCGGGTCCGCCGGGTGGCCGGGGCCGACGTGTGGTCTGCCGAGCGCTCTGCCCATTCCTCTCCCCCTGGGGTCCGCCCGTGGCCGGGCCGACCGCCGACCGTACCGGACGTCCGTTCGACGGTGATCGCCCGGGGTACCGCTGACCGGGCCGTTCCTCGGCTGCGGTCCCGTCGGCCCGGTCCCCTCAGCCTTGGTCCGGACTTGGAGGGGTGCCCGCCGGGTGGGCCGCCGGGGTGAACTCCCGTCGGGGCGGATCGAGGCAGGCCGGGGCGGATCGGCGCGGGCCGGGTGAGGCGGCCCCGGGCGCGACCGGGCGCGGGCCGGGCGCGGGCCGGGCCGGTCAGTGACCGGCGGCGAGCGGCAGGCCGAGGTGGGTGCGGGCGAGTTCGCGGACGCCGTCACCGTCGATCAGGTGGATGTGCCGGTGGCTCTCCTCGGCGGTGAGGTCCAGGGCCTCGTCGGCGAAGCCGCCGGTGGTCAGCCGCAGGCCGCGCTCGGCGGACTCCTCGCGGACCGCCTCGGCCAGGGTCTCGATCTGCTCCGCGGTGACCGACGCGGTGTCCCGGGAGGCCCAGACCACCCAGCGGCCGGGCAGCGCGCTGCCCGGGGCACCCTCACCGGTGGCCACCAGCCCGGCCGGACCGCGCAGCCGCACGCTCCACTCGGCGAGCCCGCCCCGAGTGAGCAGGTCGCGCACCAGCTGGGCGAACTCGTTGGCGGACAGGTCGGGCGTGGCCGGGACGGCGGCGCCGGCCCGGGCGGCCGGCTGGACGACGGCCCGGGCGTACGGGTCCGGGGTGACGGCGGCCCCGAGCTGGCGCAGCCGGACCAGGGCCTCGTCCCGCTCGGCGTCGGCGTAGACGCCCTCGTCGTCGCGGTCCTCGTACGGGGTCTCCGGCGGCAGCAGCCGGGTGCGGGCCAGCGCGTCGCGGTCGGCGTCCACGCTGAGCAGGCAGAGCGGCTCGGCCGCGCCGGGCTCGCGCAGCCAGCCGTTGAGGACGACGCCGGCGAGTATCTCGTCGGTGTCCACGGCGTCGGCGGCCTGCAGGGAGCGCAGGGCGAGCCGGGCGACCAGCCGCAGGTAGTCGGTGGCCCGGTCCGCGGGCGGCCGCGGCACCGGGACGATGTCGCCGTCGGGGGCGAGCCGGTAGCCGGTGAGCGAGGGCACCAGGTCGAGCGGGGGCAGGTCGAGGTCCAGCACGACGGTGCGGGTGAGCGGGCGGAAGACCGCCCGACAGGGGGCCGGCAGGTCCTGGGTCGCGGTCTCGGCGGCGGCCAGTGCCCGTTCCAGCAGCGACTCCACGGCGGCCGGCTCGGCCAGCCGGTAGGCGCGCCGGCATTCCTCCAGGCTCTCGTTGTACTCGCGCACGGCGCGGGCCCGGGCCTCCTCGGCCGCCTCGTGGGCGCGCCGGGACTCCCCGGCGGCCGGGCTGCCGGCCTCGGCCCGGCGGGTGCGCCACTCGCGCAGGGTGCGCTGGTGGGTGAGCCGGGCCTGGGCGAGTTCGCGCTGGTAGCCGGAGTCCAGCAACCGGCGGGACGGGCCGCTCTCCGGGTCGGCGGCGGCCGGCTCGGCGGGGGCGAAGTCCTCCCAGCGTGGCTCGGCACCGTCGGCGGCGTCCGGGCCGTCGGCCGGGTAGGGGCGGGGCTCGTAGTGGCGCAGCTGGCTCTCGAAGTCCATCGCCGAGACGGGCAGCGCGGCCCGCCGCAGCAGGTCGGCCAGCCGGTCGTGCTCGGCCTGGACGGTGAGCGTGCGGTGGTGGGTGAGGGCGGCGGCCCTGGCATGGGCCGCGAGGGCCTCGTCGGGGCCGGGACCGGCGGGGCCCGGGTCGGCGGAGCCGGAGGCCGGCGATCCGGCGGGGGCGGCCGGGCCGTCCCCGGTCGCCCCCGGGCCGGGGCGCTCGGGGGCGGCCCCGCCCGATGCATCGTCCGACTCCGGGCCCTGGTCGGCGCCGAGGTCGCGGAAGACCGAGGCGAGGAAGCCCGGTTGGGGGAACTGGACGGTGGCGGTGCCGTCGGACTGGCCGTCTGCTGAGTACTGCATCGGTCGTCGTTCCCCCATGCTCGTCCGGCACCTGCCCGGGGCGACAGACCGGACCGCGGCCCCGCCCCTGCCGGACATTGTCCACCGAACGGGCGCAGCGGTCAGCCAAGCCCGTCAGTTGGTCCGGGTGTTGGTGAGGTGCAGGCCGATGTAGCCGACGTAGATCCGGCCACTGCCGGAGCAGTCGTCCAGGTAGTGCAACCGGGGTGCGGTGCGGCCGCCGCCGATCCGCAGGTGCGCGCCCATGAACGCGCGCCGGGAGGCGTCGACGCATTCCGGCACCGGCAGCATCCGTTCGCGCTTCCACTTGGTGTGGCTGAACACCGTCCGGGACTCCCCACGCACCGCCTTGCGCGGCGGGAAGCGGTGACAGCCGTCCGGGGTGTGCTCGCACCACTGCTTGAAGTCCCCGCCGGCCGCGCCGCGCACGGCCGCCTCCGCGTACTCCTGGAGGGCCGTCAGGCCGTCCCAGGCCAGCCGGGCCCAGCCGGCGCCGGCGCACTGGAGTCCGTCCAGGGCGAGCGCGTTCTTCTGGTCCCCGGTGAAGGTGAGCAGGGGGAACTCGCCGATCCTGGTGAGGAGTTCGGTGAAGGTCGCGGGCTTGCCGGGGCATCCGGAGGACTGGGCGGCGGGGCGGCCGGCCGCCGGGGTGCCGCCCGGTCCGCTGCAGTGACGGCCGGTCAGGGCGCTGCGGGTGCCGGTGCGGAGGCGGCCCTCGTGACCGTCTCTGGACTGGCCGCGGTCGCGGCGTTCGAGGCGGAGGGTGCGTCGGACCCGCTCCAGTTCGTCGGCCCTGGCCTGCTGTTCGGCGCGGTCCTGCTGCTCCTCGCGGGCGAGCGCGGCCAGTTCGGCGGCGGGGTCGGTCCGGCCGGTGGGGGCCGGGCCTGCGAGGGTCGGGCAGGTGGGGGTCGGCACGGTGCTCGCGGTGGTTTCCCCGCGGGTGTCCGTCTCCCCGACCCGGTCGGTGGCCGGGCGCAGTTGCGGGGGCGGGACGCGCAGCACCGGGACGGCGGCCAGCGGCGCCGGCAGCGGCTGGTCGGCGGCGAGGCGGCGCGGCTCGCGGGCGAGCAGCCCGGCGGCGCGGCGGAGGTCCTGTTCTATTCGGCCCCGGGCGAGCACCGGATGTCGGGCGCCGTCCTGCCGGGAGGCCGGGTCGACCTCGGGCAGGTAGGTGCGCACCGCGCCGCCGTACACGGCGTGGTACTCCAGCGCCACGTTGAACCCGGTGCGGGCGCCCGGGTCCAGCACGTACGCGGTGGCGAGGCCGGGGAGTTGGCGGCAGAGCGGGCGGACGACCTCCTCGACCCAGTGGTCGAGCGGGAGGTTCACCGGCACGCTGGCGACCACCGTGGGCAGCCGGCGCTCCGGGTCGCACAGCTCGTCGATCAGGGCGTCCACCTCGTCGGCCGTGATCACCCGGGGAGCGGGGTGGACGGCGGCCGGGCCGTCGGCGGCGTCGAGCAGCGGCAGCAGGGTGCGGGCGAGTTCGGGCACCGGCACCCGGCAGGGGGTGCGCACACCGCTGCCGGTGCGGTGGGTCTCGGCCTCCAGCCGGACCCAGGTGGGGCCGCCGGCCCCGGTGGCGACGGTGAGGGTCAGCTGTCGGGTGCCGTGCGGGGCCGGGGTGCGCAGGCGGCGGCGGTCGTAGCGGCCGGCGCCCGGGCCGCCGCGCAGCGGTCCGTGGTCCCGGTCCAACAGGACGCGCTCGCCCAGGCGCAGGCGCTCGGCGACGGGGGACGTCCCCGCGGTGGCACCGTGGGCGGACGGGGGCTCCTCGCAGCCCTCCTGCTTCAGCCAGGAAGCGAGTTGCTCGTCGGCCAGGGCGACGGCCTCGGCGTGCGGGAGGGCAGTGGTGACGGTCATCCGGTAGGGCGTCGCGGGGCCTCGGAGGCCGGGTAGGTCGGCACCGGCGAGCGACGGCGAGTGATCTGAGGTCATGCGCATACCTCCGTGGTGCGGGGTGGGGTCCGTTGTCCTCCATCGATGGTTTTCGTCCGGTTCCGCCGGATCCTTGCCCAGGAAACGCCACGGCCGGGAGCGGAAGTTCCAACTCCGGGCCACGACACTACGTTCGAGTGAATCTGTTCAAGCCGCCTTCCGCGTGGCGCGGCCGCTCGGCTACGGGGAGCGACCCAGGTTGCGCGGCATCCCGGGCTCGATCAGGCCCCACCGGAGGCCGGACCGGGCCGATCGCGATCCGGCCGGACGGGTGGCCGGAACCCGCCGCCCAGGCCGGGAGGGCGCAGCCTGCCGAGCAGGCGCGGCCCGCAGAGCACGCGGAGCCCACGGAGCCCACGGAGCCCACGGCTCAGACCGGTACCTCGACGTAGGTACGGCCGGCCGGCACGGCGACCGCGGTTCCGCCGGTCGCCTCGGCCAGCCAGGTGTGGAACCCGGCCACCTCCGGCTCCGGCACGCCCACCTCGATCCGCACCCCGGCCGCCTCGTAGGCGAGGTCGTTCACCGCGTACCCGGCGGCCCGCAGGTCGTTCTCCACCCGCCCGGCGCGCACGTGGTCCACCGTCACCGCGAGCAGCGCGACCGGCCGCCGCTCCAGCAGGCCGACCTCGTCGACCGCCTGCGACACGGCGTTCCCGTACGCCCGCACCAAACCGCCCGCGCCGAGCTTGATCCCGCCGAAGTACCTGGTCACCACCGCGACGGTGTCGGTGAGGCCGCGCCGGCGCAGCACCTCCAGCATCGGCACCCCGGCCGTGCCGCCGGGCTCGCCGTCGTCGCTGGAGCGCTCGCGGCGCTGGTCGTCGCCGACCACGAAGGCGGTGCAGTTGTGCCGGGCGTCCCAGTACTGCTTGCGGATGCCGGCGATGAACGCCTGTGCCTCGTCCTCGTCGGAGACCCGGGCGAGGTGGCAGATGAAGCGGGACTTCTTGATCTCGGTCTCGTGGCTGCCGGCCCGCCGGATAGTGAGGTACGGCCTGGCGGTCGGTTCCGGCGTGGCGGACATGACGCGGTGGTTCTCCCGGGAACGGCGACGGCTGGCGGTGCGCGCCCCGTGGTCGGGGGCGGCACCCGCCAGCCTAGTTGGCGCGCGGCCGGGGGCTCAGCGGCCGGCCAGGGCGTCCAGTTGGGCGCGGTCCAGACCGGTCAGCGCGGTGACCTCGGCCGGGTCGACGGCGCCGCAGTCCAGGCCGCGCAGCAGGTAGCCGCTGAGCGCCCGGGCGGTGGCGGGCTCGTCCATCACGTCGCCGCCCGCCTTGGCGACGTAGGCGGCCAGCCGGGCGGCGGCGGCCGCCAGGCCCTCCCGGTAGAAGGAGTACACAGCGACGTAGCGGGTCGGCAGGTGCGCCGGGTGCATGTCCCAGCCCTGGTAGTAGGCGCGGGCCAGCGAGCGGCGGACCAGGTCGTGGTGGAGCTTCCAGGCGGCGTGCACCTGTTCGCTGGAGCCGGTGGGGATCACATTGGTGGAGCCGTCGGAGAGACGGACGCCGGTGCCGGCCGCGGCCACCTGCATGACCGCCTTGGCGTGGTCGGCGACGGGGTGGTCCATGCTCTGGTAGGCCGCGCTGACGCCGCAGGAGGCGCTGTAGTCGAAGGTGCCGTAGTGCAGGCCGGTGGCGCGGCCCTCGGCGGCCTCGATCATCCGGGCGACGGTGGCCCGGCCGTCCGGGCCGAGGATCGCCTGGGTGGTCTCGATCTGGATCTCGAAGCCGATCCGGCCGGCGGGCAGCCCGGCCCGGTGCTCGAAGTCCTCCAACAGACGGACCAGCGCGGTGACCTGCTCGGCGTAGGTGACCTTGGGCAGGGTGAGGACCAGTCCCTCCGGCAGCCCGCCGTTCGCCAGCAGGGTGGCGAGGAACAGCTCCAGGGTGCGGATGCCGCGGGCGCGGACGGGCGCCTCCATGCACTTGATCCGGATGCCGAGGTACGGCGGTGCGGCGCCCTCGGCCACCGCGGCGGCCACCAGTTCGGCGGCCCGGACGGCGGCGGCGTCCTCCTCGGTGTCCGGGCGGGGGCCGTAGCCGTCCTCGAAGTCGATCCGCAGGTCCTCGACCGGCTCGCGCTCCAGCTTGGCGCGCACCCGGGCGTGCACGTCGGCGAGCAGTTCGCCGTCGGCCACGCCGAGGGCGCGGGCCAGCTCGGCGGGGGTGCCGGCGTGGGTGTCGAAGGCCTCCAGGGCCTGGCGGCCCCACTCCCGTACGGTGTCCGCGCGGAAGGCGTCGGCCGGGACGTAGACGGTGTGGACCGGCTGCCGGGTACCGGAGTCGCCCGGGTAGCGGCGCGCCAGGTCGGCGTCCACCGGGGCGAGCAGCGCCTCCACGGCGGTGCGGGCGGCGGCGGAGAAGGAGGCCCCGCCCGTCGGTCCGGTTCCGTCGACCTCGACCTGCGACATCCGCGCTCCTCCATGCCGAACCAGCACTTCAACAAATTGTTGAGGCGACGGTAGCTCCGGCGGGGACGGCCGTCAATGGCCGACCGAGCGGTGGACGCGGGGTGTCAGCGCGGGCTCAGTCCCTCCCGGCGGCTTGGAAGCGCGCGTTCAGCTCCGGGTAGAGGTCGGCGACCTCCTTGGGGTGGACCGAGCCCTCCGGCCCCTTGCCGGTGACGCCGTACTCCGTGGTCAGCCACTCGGCGAGGCGCTGGGCGTCGGGCTGGTGGCCGTGGTTGTCGATGTACGAGAGCAGGCCCTCGTACGCCACGTCGACGTCGAGGTGCGCGGGCACCGGAGCGGGTTCGGGCTGGCCGGCAGGGGTCGGTTGCCGGCCCTGGTCCGGCCGGTCCTGCGGCTGGGGGTGCTGAGGCTGGGGCGCGGAAGCAGGCTCCGGGGTCGACTCGTCGACGGCCGGGGCCGCAGCGGCGAACCAGGGTGAGGACTTGCCGGGTGCGCGGCCGCCCGGCGTGGCGGGTGCCGCGGAGTTGACGGGGGCGGCATCGGGCCGCTGACCGCCGGAACGGACCTGGCGCGCGACCCAGACGTCCAGTTCCTCACCGCGCTGCTGCGGGGCCTCCTCCGGCTCGGCTTCCGGCTCGTTCTCGGCGCGTCGGCGCACTGCGGCCAGCTTCGCCAGCACCGGCCCGGCCACCTCGACGGGCACCGGCGGGACCGTGGCGGAGGCGGGAGCCTGCGGCTGCGGCTGCGGCTGATCCGCGACCTGGGACGGCTCCGGATGAGGCGCGAGGGCCTGGGGCTGGGGCTGGGGCTGCATCGGCGTGCGTGTCTGCGTCTGCTGCGGCGGCAGGGCCCGCTGCGTGTGCGGCTGCTGCGGCTCCTGGACCGGAGCCGCTTCCACCTCGGCGACGGCCGCGGCCGCGTGGTTCTGCTGGGGCTGGGGCTGGGCCTCGAGTTGCTGGGACTGCTGCTCCGTCAGCGCTTCCTTCGCCTCGCGCTCGCGGGCCTCCTCGTCCAGCCGGTCCAGCAGCGACGGGTCCAGCGGGACACCGAACTTGGCGAGCTTGAGCGGCAGCAGCGCCTGGATCGGAGCCGAGCGGCGCCAGCCCCGGCCGTAGCGGAAGCGCAGCTGCGCCCGGTAGACCAGCCGGTTCTGCTCCAGCCGGATGACCTCCTCGTAGGAGCGGAGCTCCCAGAGCTTCATCCGCCGCCAGAGCCGGAAGGTCGGCACCGGGGAGAGCAGCCAGCGCATCACCCGGACCGACTCCATGTGACGGTCCGCCGTGATCGCCGCGATCCGACCGACCGCGTGCCGGGAGGCCTCGACCACCACGACGAACAGCACCGGGATGACGGCGTGCATCCCCATGCCGAGCGGGTCGCCCCAGGAAGCGGCAGCGTTGAAAGCGATGGTGGCGACGGTCAGCAGCCAGGCCGTCTGGCGCAGCATCGGGAACGGGATCCGCAGCCAGGTCAGCACCAGGTCGAGGGCGAGGAGCACCACGATGCCCGCGTCGACACCGATCGGGAAGGCGTAGGAGAAGGCACCGAAACCTTTCTCCATGGCCAGCTCGCGCACCGCGTTGTACGAGCCTGCGAAACCGATGCCCGAGATGATGCAGGCGCCGGCCGCGACCAGGCCGAGCAGGCCGCGATGGGCCTTGGTGAGCGTTGGGCGTGCCATTACGTCTATCAACCCCTGGATGTCGGCGCTGCCGTACGCGCCTCGGCTGCCGGTTCCCGCCAGTCGGGCCGCCGGACGGCTGAGCGGCCTCCGGGCTCGGCCCACCGGAGTTTACTCGTACGCGTGTTTCAGCGTTTCCGCAGCCTGGAGTGTCACCGTACCGGCCGTACCGGTACCTGCGCCCGGACCGGTCGGGCCGGTCGGGCCGTCAGTGGCTCTGCCCCGCCGTGCCGTTGAGGTAGGCCAGCACCGCCATCACCCGGCGGTTGGCGTCCTCGTCGGGGGCCAGCCCGAGCTTGCCGAAGATGTTGGCGATGTGCTTGGCCACGGCGCCGTCGCTCACCGCCAGGCGGGCGGCGATCGCCGAGTTGGAACAGCCCTCGGCCATCAGCTCCAGCACCTCACGCTCGCGCGGGGACAGTCCGAGCAGCGGACCGGGCCGGCGCGAGGTGGTCTGCATCAGCTTGGCGATCACGTCCGGGTCCATCGCCGTACCACCGGCCGCCACCCGGCGGACCGCGTCGATGAACTGCCCGGCGTTGAACACCCGGTCCTTCAGCAGATAGCCGACCCCGCCGGTGCCGTCCGCCAGCAACTCCCGCGCGTACAACTGCTGGACGTGCTGGGAGAGCACCAGCACCGGCAGGCCGCGGATCTCCCGGCGTGCCTGGAGGGCGGCCTGGAGACCCTCGTCGGTGAGCGTCGGGGGCAGTCGGACGTCCACCACCGCCACGTCCGGGCGGTGGGTCAACAGCGCCTCCAGCAGCTCGGGGCCGGTCTCCACGGCGGCCGCGATGGTGAAGCCGTGTGCTTCCAGCAGCCGGATCAGGCCTTCGCGAAGGAGGTAGAGGTCCTCGGCGAGGACAACTCGCACGGCAACTCCAGGGTGATGGTGGTGGGACCGCCCGACGTGCTGTCGATGGCGAGGACACCGTCGAAGGTACCCAATCGTCGTTCGATCCCGCGCAGGCCCGTGCCCCGCGAGGGATCCGCCACGCCCACGCCGTCGTCCGTCACCGTCACCCGGAGGATCCCGGCCCGGTACAGGATGTCCACCCACACCTGGTCGGCCCCCGAGTGCTTGGCCGCGTTGGCCAGCAGCTCGCTGATGCTGAAGTAGACCGCCGCCTCGACCGGGGCCGGCAGGCGGTCCGGCAGGCTCACGAACACCTCGGTCGGCAGCGCGCCGTCCAGCGCCAACGCCCGCACCGCGTCGCCGAGTCCGCGCTCGGCGAGCACCGGCGGGTGGATGCCGCGGACCAGGTCTCGCAGCTCCTGCAGCGCCCGCGCCGAGGACTGCCGTGCCTCGGACAGCAGCTCCCGCGCGGCCGCCTGGTCGGTCTCCATCAGGTGCTCGATGGTGCCCAGCGTCATCCCGATCGCGACCAGCCGCGCCTGGGCGCCGTCGTGCAGGTCACGCTCGATCCGCCGCAGCTCGGCCGCCTGGCTGCCCACCGCGTCCGCCCGGGTCTCGGTCAGCACGGCCACCCGCCTGGTCAGCTGGGCGTGCGTCGCCCGGCCGTCCTGATCCAGCACCCGGCGGGCGGCCTCCGCGTAACCGCGCACCGCGTACGGGGCGAGGAATATCCCGACCAGGACCATGCCAGCCCCGACCAGCAGGCTCAGCGTGACGCGTGTCATCCGCGCGCTGATCGGGCCGAACCCGACGGTCGGCACCGCTCCACCGAGCGCGAACGCCGCGCCCAGCACCAGCAACAGGCCCACCGCGCCGGCCAGGGCGGCGACGAGGACGGGGTTCACGATCAGCCAGAGGATCTCGGCCCGGGTGGTCCGGTCCCGCAGGCCCCAGTGGATCAGCTGCGCGTACTTCGCGACCGCCCGCGAGCGGTGGTACGAGTAGCCCGTCCACCAGTGCCCGCGGTCGTCCAGCTCCAGCTCAGGCATCGACTGGTAGACCGCCGGCAGCCGGATGTCGTACCAGCGCTCCAGGAACCGGCGGGTACGGTCCGCCGTCCGGCGGACGCACGCGGCCGCCACCGCGGAGCCCGCGACCCCGGCGGCCGCGAGGGCCACCAGGGAGACCGGGTAGTAGTACTGCAGGAACCGGGCCGTCACCACCCCCGCGATGACGGCCGCCCCCACCGGGAGCACGAAGCCCGGCACAGCCGCCAGCACCACCTGGGCCAGCCGGCCCAGGCCCTGGCCACCGGCCCGGAAGGCCTCCTGGGTCTGCGCACGCACGGACGTGCCGCTCGTACGGGTCTCTGTGGTCACGCAAGCTCCTGGTGCCGGTACCGATCGTCCTCCTCAGTGTTCACGAACGACCCGCCCGGGGCACTGGCCGTGGCACCCCAATTCCGGGGTAGACCTAGGACCACCTGACGGTGGTAGGAGCAACACCCGGCCCTTTCGGGACGATCCGACCGGTCCGGCTGATCTGGCTGGTCCGGAAATGCGAAAAGCCCCTGATCCAAAAGGATCAGGGGCTTTTCTGAAGAATTGTTCGGCGGCGTCCTACTCTCCCACAGGGTCCCCCCTGCAG
>NZ_JBHXEG010000096.1:25911-30929 GCF_042724935.1 Kitasatospora sp. NPDC127060 | reverse complement strand
CCCACCCTGATCGGCACCGTCTACGGCATGAATTTCCAGATCATGCCGGAGCTCAAGTGGGCGTTCGGTTATCCGTTCGCGATCGGTCTGATGGCACTGGTCTGCACCGGGTTGTACCTGGCCTTCAAGCGCCGCAACTGGCTCTGACCCTCCCCGACGGTCTCCCGAGGGCTCCCGGCGACCCCCTCCCGGCGACCCCCACCGGCGACCTCCCGGCGGGCCCCGGCGACCTCCGCGCTAAGGAAGCGTCAAGGACCCCGCCGGGCGGCGTCAAGGAGGTGTCAGGAAGCGTCTCATCGCCGGTGGCGCGGCACTAGCGTCGCGCGGCGGAGAGAAACGGTTCTGTGTTCGGTTCCCACCGGGGACCCAGGCGGACCGTGTCACGGGGGAAGGGACGTGCGGTCATGACCACCTCGACAGCGGGCAGGGCGACCACCTCGGAGGAGGAGGCCGAAGGCGGGGACGACGCTCCCGGGCCTGCCGGACCGGGCGTTCCGCCCGGCCCCCTGGCCCGGTTCGGCCGGGGCCTGCGGACGGTCGGCAGCCGCTCCTACTGGACCACCCCGCGCCTGGTCCGCGGCCTCACCGCGCTGAGCCTGGCCACGTTGATCGGCCTCGGTGCCACCGCCACCGCGGTGCTCGGCGGCGCCCGCGACGGCACCGACACCATCGGCCACCAGGCCGCACCGCAGGCCACCCGTGCCGCCGACCTCTACTTCGCGCTCAGCGACATGGACGCCCAGGCCGCCAACCTGCTGCTGGTCGGCGACGACCAGGACTACGCCACGCTGCGCAAGCAGACCCTGGACACCTACGAGCAGCGCCGCAACCAGGCCGACGACGACCTCCAGCAGGCCGCGCAGTCCGCCGGCGACGACCCGGCCGGGCAGCGCGCCGTCCAGCTGGTGCTCGGCCGGCTCGGCAGCTACGAGGCGCTGGTGGCCCGCGCCCAGCTGCTGGAGGAGCAGGCCAAGGCCCCGGCCGGCCAGCCCTCGCCCGCCGCCCTGGACGCCTACCGGCAGGCCTCCGACCTGCTGCGCAGCCAGCTGCTGCCGGCCGCGGACCAGGTCACCGCCGCCAACGAGGCCACCGTCGACCACGTCTACGCCCAGCAGCGCGACGCCCTGGGCATCGGCTGGTGGTGGCTGTTCGCGGTCGGTCTGCTGGCCCTCGCGGCGCTGCTCGGGCTCCAGCGCGCGCTGGCCGTGCGCTACCGCCGGGTGATCAACCCGGCGCTGGCGGCCGTCACCCTGCTGACCGGCGTGGTGCTGGTGACCGGGCTGACCCTGGTCGGCCGCACCGATGACCACCTGGTGACCGCCAAGAGCAACGCCTACGACTCGGTGATAGCGCTCAGCCGGGCCCGCGCCGTCGCGTACGACATGAACGCCGACGAGAGCCGCTACCTGATCGACCCGGGCCGCGCGGCCGTCTGGGAGCAGGCCTACCTGGAGCAGAGCCAGGCGATCGCCCACCTCGACGGCGCGACCCTCTCGAGCTACCGCACCCAGCTGCAGGGTGAGGCCGACCGGCACCGCGCGGACCGCTCGGTCGTGCCCTTCGGCGGCTTCCTCGGCAGCGAGCTGAACAACATCACCTTCCCCGGCGAACAGGAGGCCGCCGAGCGGGTCCTGGGCGCCTTCGAGGAGTACCAGGTGATCGACCACCGGATGCGCGACCTGCGCGCCGCGGGGGCGCTCAAGGACGCGATCACGCTCAACACCGGGCTGGCCAAGGGCCAGTCCAACTACCAGTTCGGGCAGTTGAGCACCGCCATGGGGGACACCATCACGGTCAACCAGAAGGCGATGGACTCGGCGCTCGCGGCGACCGACGGCGACCTCGACGGCACCACGGCGGTGCTGGGCGGGGCCGTCCTGGTGGCGGCGCTGGGCCTGACCGCGCTGGGGGTGCGGCCCCGGCTGCGGGAGTACCGCTAGCGCGGAGCAGGGCCCGGGCAGGCCGCTGACCGGCCTGGCGGCGGGCCGGGGGAGGACTCGGCGGGGCGGCCGGCGGAGTACCAGGCGGGGCGGCCGGGAGAGTGCCGGGACCGTGACTGGAAGAGCGGAATCCGGGAAGCCGGAGACGGGGGCCCGGTGTCGATCGGCGGATCGACACCGGGCCCTGCCGTGCGCCTCCCCGGCGAGAGGGCCCGGGACGAGCCGTCACCGGTGTGCCGGATTGACAAACACCCTTGCCGTCCCGGCGAATGGCAGGCATGGCCGACGAAGAGTTCGAGAACGTCCTCACCACGGTGGGCCCCCGGCTGCGGGCCCTGCGCCGCGAGCGTGGCACCACGCTCGCCAAACTGGCCGCCGCGACGGGCATTTCACTCAGTACGCTGTCCCGGCTGGAGTCCGGGCAGCGCAAGCCCACCCTGGAACTGCTGCTGCCGCTGGCCCGGGAGTACCGGGTGCCGCTGGACGAACTCGTCGGCGCCCCGGCCACCGGCGACCCGCGGATCCACCCGCGCCCGGTGACCAGGAACGGTCAGACCATCGTGCCGCTCACCCGCCACCTGGGCGGTCTGCACGCGTACAAGCACATCGTGCCGCCCGGTCGGAACAGCGGGCCCGAACTGGAGTTGAAGGTCCACGAGGGCTACGAGTGGCTGTACGTGCTGTCCGGCCGGCTGCGCCTGGTGCTCGGCCCGCACGACCTGGAGCTGACGGCCGGTGAGGCCGCCGAGTTCGACACCCGGACCCCGCACGCCTTCGGCAACGCCGGTCCGCAGCCGGTGGAGTTCCTCAGCCTGTTCGGCCCGCAGGGCGAGCGGATCCACATCAGGGCGCGCCCGGGAACCTCTGTTCGGTAGGTTCGTTCCCGATAGGGGGTCTCCGCTTCGGGCTCCCACCAGGCCATCGGGAGGGGCCGATCACATGAGTGTGCAGCAGAGCACGGAGTCCGGCGAGAGCGACGGAACCGAGGAAGGGCCGACGGCCGGGCCGGAGGCGGCGGGGGCCGGGGCGGCGCCCGGGGCGGCCGCGAAGCCGGCGCGCAAGAAGCGCCCGTTCTGGCAGGAGCTGCCGATCCTGCTGGTGATCGCCCTGCTGCTCTCGCTCGGCATCAAGACCTTCTTCGTGCAGGCCTTCTCGATCCCCTCCGGTTCGATGGAGAACACCCTGCAGATCGGCGACCGGGTGCTGGTCGACAAGCTCACCCCGTGGTTCGGCGCCGAGCCGGAGCGCGGCGAGGTGGTGGTCTTCCACGATCCGGGCGGCTGGCTGGAGGGCGGTCCGACGACCAGCTCCGGCGGCTTCGTGAACACCGTCCAGAAGGCGCTGAGCACCGTCGGCCTGATGCCCTCGGCGGACGAGAAGGACCTGATCAAGCGGGTGATCGCGGTCGGCGGGGACACCGTCGAGTGCAACGCGGGCAGCCCGGTGAAGGTCAACGGCGTGGCGCTGGACGAGCCGTACGTGTTCCCCGGGGCGGCGCCCTGCGACAACGACCCGGTGGGCACCGTCACCGTGCCGAAGGGCAAGCTCTGGGTGATGGGCGACCACCGCAACAACTCCCGGGACTCCCGCCCGCACCACCTGCTCACCGGGGACGGCTTCGTACCGGTGGACGACGTGGTCGGCCGGGCCTTCGTGGTGGCCTGGCCGATCTCCGACTGGTCGACCCTGCCCGTCCCGGACACCTTCGACAAGGTGCCCTCCAGGGCCGCGGGCACTCCGCTGGAGACGCCCCCGGCACCGGCGGCGCTCGCCTTCGCGGGGGTCGTGCCGATCGCGCTGTGGCGGCGCCGTCGCTCGCGGCGCGCGGCGGGCTGAGCCGGACGGCTTCGCCGGAACTCCGGCGGGCGTGTTCTACGCGGTTGTAGAGTTCCGGCGACGGGCCGCGGCGCCGGGCGCGGCCGTGCCGGTCGGTCCGGGTAGTCGGCCCGTACGGTCCGTCCGTGTGGTCGGGGCAGGAGGCGGAGCCGTGGTTGACAGTCCGGGCGGCCCGTCGGTGGATCCGGCTGGCTCCGAGGTCCGGTGGGTGTACCAGCCGGTCGAGGTCGACCTCGGTGACGGCGCCTGGGCGCCCGGCCGGATCAGCGGCTGGTGGCAGGACCCGGTCGGGCGGAGCTGGTGCCGACTGCGGGTCTGCCGCGGCGGACTGCCCGCCGGCTGGCGGCCGTTCGACCCCGAGCGGGTGCGGCTGCTACCGGCCTCCGGGTTGTGAAGAGAGTGTCAGAACTTCTTGGCGGAACCGTTCGAGGGTCTCTGCCGTCCCTGGGAGCGAACGCCGACGAGGCCACTCTTCAGCAACCGGGGACGACGTGAGTTCCGAGATCAACTTCAGCAACAACTACCGCGACCTGTGCGAACAGCACGGCACCGGAGCGGGCTTCCAGTTCGAGTTCTCCTGCTACCGCTGCTCCGACACCTGGCGCTCGCCGTTCGAGCGGTTCACCACGGGGCAGGTGGCCGGCTGGATAGGCAAGGGCGTCAGCGCGGCCTGGAACCTGATCGGCGGCAACGCCAACACCATCAGCAACGCGGCGGACGGCCTGGCCGGCCAGACCTGGGGCACCGCGCGGGACGCCGCCTTCCAGCGCGCGATCGACAACGCCCGGCCGCACTTCAGCCGTTGCGCCCGGTGCACCCACTACGTCTGCGGCCGCTGCTTCAACCCGGAGCAGGGCCTGTGCTTCGACTGCGCCCCGGACACCGCGGCCGAGGCGGTGGCGGCGCAGCGGCGCGGCCTCAACGACATGGTGACGGACCGGGCCTACCAGGTCGGCCGTCAGTCCGGTGCGGAGTACGACGTCCGCACGCCGCGCCAACTTGTCTGCCCGCAGTGCCGGACGGAGACCCACGGCACGCCGTTCTGCCCCGGCTGCGGCTTCAAGCTGGCCCAGCCCGTCCAGTGCGGTCAGTGCCACCAGGACGTGCCGGAGGGGGCCGCGTTCTGCCCGTCCTGCGGGGCGAGGCGCTGAGCGGCCGGTGGTCGGTGGCCACTGCCCGGTAGCCGGTAGCCGGTAGCCGGTTGCGGCAACGGGCGGGGCGCCCGCGGACGAAGTGTCCGCG
>NZ_JBHXEG010000096.1:0-25901 GCF_042724935.1 Kitasatospora sp. NPDC127060 | reverse complement strand
CGGCCCGGCCGGGGGGGGGGGGGCGGTGGGGGGGGGGGGGGGGGGGCCCCGCCCGGCCCCGCGGGCGGCGGGCCGGGGGTGCCGCCCCGGGGGGGGCCCCCGCGGCCTTCGGGGCCGGGGGCCCCCCCGCCCATTCTTCCGTTCCCCTGGTGGCCGGTCAGCCGTACGACACGTTGGCGCACGGGTCGTCGTCCGCCGAGCGGGCGGTGCCGCTGACGCTGGTCGGCAGCGGCGCCGGGGTGCTCGGGGCGCCGGGGGCCGCGGTGGCGCCGGAGGCCGGGGCGGCGGCGAAGTCCCGGCCGACGACCACGCTCAGGCCCCTGCCGCCGGGCTCGACGGTCGCCCCCGGGAAGAGCTTGGCGAGCGCCTCGGCGGCGGTGCGCTCACCGGTGCCGTACTCGACCACGGTGGTGCTGCGGGCCTTTCCGGCCGCGTTGCCGATGGTGGTGACGGTGTAGCCGGCGCCCTTGACGGCCTCGGCCGCCTTGCTGCCCACACCGCCCTCGCCGGTGCCGTTGAGCACGGCGACCTTGACGTCGTTCCTGGCGGCAGCGGTGGGGGAGGGCTTGGCCTCGGCGGCGGGCGGGGAGCTGGGCGCGGCGGAGTCGGTGGCGGCCGGGCTCGGGGCGCTGGCGTCCTGGCCGTCGATGGTGCGGTCGGCCTTGAGCGCGGCCCAGAGCTGGTCCACGTCGGGGTGCACCAGGGCGACCCGGGGACCCTCGTAACGCCAGGGCGCGGTCAGGAACTTGACGTCGTGCAGGTTGACGTCCTTGACCGACATGGCGAAGGACATCAGCTTGGCGGCCGAGCCTAGGTCGGGGTCGACGGTCAGCGACTTGGTCGCGGCGTCGGCGAGCGGCAGCAGGGCGGTCGGGTCCATGCCGCGGGACTTGACCTCCTTGATGAGGGAGGACAGGAAGGCCTGCTGGCGCTTGGTGCGGCCGATGTCGGAGCCGTCGCCGATGCCGTGCCGGACCCGGACGTAGTCCAGCGCGGACTGGCCCTCGACCTTCTGCTTGCCCTTGGCGAAGACCAGCTTGCCCTTGTGGCCGAGGTTGGGGTTGAGGTCCCCCTCGTAGACGTTGTTCGGCAGGCAGACCTCGACGCCGCCGACCGCCGAGGTCATCGAGGCGAAGCCGCTGAAGTCCACCACGATGGTGTGGTCGACGCGCAGGTTGGTGAGCTTCTCCACGGCGTTCTGGGTGCAGGCCGGGTTGCCCTGGTTGGTGTTGCCGACCGAGAAGGCGCTGTTGAACATCACATTCGTCTGCTCCCTGGTCCACTTGCCGTTGGGGAGCTTGCACGGCGGGATGTTGACCAGGGAGTCGCGGGGGATCGAGATCCCGACGGCGTGCTTGTGGTCGGCGTAGATGTGCAGCAGGATCGCGGTGTCCGAGCGGGCGCCGTCGTCCCCGCCGCCGCCCAGGTCGCTGTTGCCGTTGCCACGGCTGTCCGAGCCGATCAGCAGCACGTTCACCGGGGTGCGCCCCTGGGCGTCCGGTGCGGCCGCCTCGGGGCGGTCCTTGCTGAGGGCACCGCCGTCGAAGGTGGTGATGTTGGCGTTCAGCCGGTAGTAGACGGCGCCGCCGGCGAGCACCAGCAGGGCGGTGCAACCCGCCGTCACCCAGAGCACCTTCTGCTTGGTGCTGCGCTTGGGCTTCGGCTTGGCCCGGCCGGTCGGCCGGTCGCCCGATATGTCCTTGTCCGAACGGCCCTTGTCCGCACCGGATCCGCGGTTCGCCGCTCGGCGTCCACCGGCCCGGCGCGACGAATCCTCGGTCTCGGTGGAACCCCTGCGACCCGACACGGCGTCATCCTCCACAGTTGCCACGGAACCCCCGTCGGAGCGGTGGCTCGCGTGGTCCTGGGTTGGATTCGATCCGGGTCGGCCCGTCGCTAAACTTTTACACCGCTGTAGAACTTTCAGAGGAGCATACTAGGCGCAGATGAGAAAAATACTGGTCAGACCATGAGAGGTGGTCGACCTGGTCTCATCTCCGTCGCTCCGTACTCGCACGAGGAGCACGATGACTCACCGGATCGCACGTTCGATAGCCGGCGCCCTGGTGGCACTGCTGGCCGCCGTCGGCCTCAGTGCCGCAGCGTCGAGCGCGACGGCGGTGGCCGCACCCCGGACCGTCGCGACCGAGGCTGCCGCCCCCACCGCCGGGGCGCAAGCCGCCGGGGCCCCGGCCGCCGGCCTCGCCGTCGGCGCCCCCGCCGGGGTGCGGCAGGCAGCGGTGAAGGACGGCGCGGTCCAGCAGCTCGCGGCCAAGCAGGAGAAGAAGAAGTCCGGCTTCTTCGCCAAGCTCGGCAAGTTCCTGCTGGTCGTCGTCATTCTGATCATCCTGTTTATCATCCTGGTGATCTGGGGGATCGTTCACCTGGTGCGGAAGATGTTCCGGCGCCGCTGAGGCAAGACACTGACTCGCTGAGCAATCGGGCGGCTGAGTCGTTGAGCGGTTGAGCGGCTGAGCCGCTGAGCCGCTGAGCCGTTGTGGCCCGCCCCGGGAGCCGAAGTAGCGCCCGGGGCAGGCCACCTGGCCACGATTGGCCCTGTCCCGGCCGACCCGGGCGCCGCAGCATGGGCGGCATGAGCGACTTCACCCCGAATCCCGACGCGCTGCGCCCCGAGAGCCGGATCGTCCACCCGCCGTCGGCCGGGCTCGGCGGCGGCCGGCCGATCGGCATCCCGCTGCACCAGGGCCACCTGTTCGCCTTCGAGAGCAGCGACGCGCTCACGGCCGCCTTCGCCGGGTCGGACGCCGGCTTCGTCTACAACCGCTACGGCAACCCCACCGTCCGCTCCCTGGAGGACGCCGTCGCCGACCTCGAAGGCGGCACCGGCGCGCTCGCCACCGCCTCCGGCATGGGGGCGATCAGCACCGTCCTGCTCGCCCTGCTGCGCTCCGGAGACCACCTGATCGCCCAACGGAGCCTGTACGGCGGGACGTTCGCGCTGCTGGCCGACCTCGCGGAGCGCTGGGGCGTCGAGGTGACGCACGTCTCGGGAACCGACCCGGACGAGGTGGTTGCGGCGCTGCGGCCCACCACCCGGCTGCTGCACCTGGAGACCGTCTCCAACCCGACCACCCGGGTCACCGACCTGCCCGGGCTGATCGCGGTCGCCAAGCGGGCCGGGGTGCTGAGCATCGTCGACAACACCTTCGCCACCCCGCTGCTGTGCCGGCCGATCGAGCACGGCGCGGACGTGGTGGTGCACTCGGCCACCAAGTACCTGGGCGGCCACTCGGACGTCCTCGCCGGGATCGCCGTCTTCGCCGACCCCGGACTGCACCGGAAGGTGTGGCAGTACGGGACCGAACTCGGCGCCAGCGCCGACCCCTTCGCCGCCTGGCTGACCCTGCGCGGCCTGCAGACCCTCGCCCTGCGGGTCCGTCGCCACTGCGACAGCGCGCTCGACCTGGCCACTCGGCTGGCCGCCCACCCGGCCGTCGCCGCCGTCCACTACCCGGGCCTGCCCGGGCACCCCGACCACGACCTCGCCCGCCGGCTGCTGCCGCAGGGCCACGGCGGCGTCCTCGCCTTCGACCTGGCGGGCGGACGCGAGGCGGCCCGGGCCTTCACCGAGTCCGTGCGGCTGGCCGCGCTGGCACCCTCGCTGGGCGGCGTCCACACCCTGGTGGTCCACCCGGCCAGCACCTCCCACCGGCAGCTGTCGGACGCGGAGCTGGCGGCGGCCGGGATCGGGCCGGGGACGGTACGGGTGTCGGTCGGCATCGAGCACCCGGAAGACCTCTGGGCGGACATCGAGCAGGCCCTCGCGAAGGTGTGACGCCCGGCCGCCCGGGCGTAATCCGGGTGCGCCGGTTCCCGTGGTCCGGGCACGATACGGGCCATGGGAACAGACATCCGGGGCTTCGTGGAATGCCGCGCCTGGGCGGCCGACGGCGGCGGGACGCGCTGGCATGCGGCGATCGACCTGGAGCTGCTGGGCATGACCAGGGACTACGTCGGCTTCGCCTGCCTGTTCGGCGTCCGGGACCTCGACGACCGCTGGCGGCCGGTCGTCGACGCCCGCGGCCTGCCGGAGGACGTCTCGGACACCGCCCGTGCCGGGCACGCCTCCTGGGGCGCGGCGGCGTTCGGCGCCACCTGGCTGGGCTGGGCCGAGGTGCTCGCGGTGGACTGGGACGAGCCGGCCCTGCCCCCGGCGACCAGGATCGCGCGGTACCGGCGGCTGCCCGACGGCTCCCTGGAGCCGGTGCGCCGGGAGGACTGGAGCCGGACCTTCGCCCGGGCCGCCGGGATCGACAGCCGTACCTTCGACTTCGGCCGCCTCGGCGAGCGGTGGGCCGAGGGCACCGAGTGGGACGCCGGCCGGCTGGTCTTCCGGGCCGAGCGCGACCGGCGCCGCGACGCCGTGCCCGCGGACGGGCCGTGGCAGCCGGTCTGGTCGGTGATGCGGACCCTGGCGGAGGTGCACGGTGAGGAGCACGTCCGGCTGGTGGTCTGGTTCGAGGAGTAGTGCGGCCGGGGCCCCTCAGTGGGCCTTGGGGCGGGCGGCGAGCAGGGCGACGCCGACCGGGGCGACGGCGAGGACGTCGCGGAGCAGGTCCGGGACGGCGGCGGGGTGGTCGCCGCCGGGATCACCACCGGGATCACCACCGGGGTTGTCGACACCGGGGCCATCGCCACCGGGGCGGTCATCACCGGTGATCGAGCCGAGTCGCGCGGCGAGGGCCGCCGCGGTCGCCGCCAGGGAGCGGGCGTCCGCGGGCGGGGTGCCCTCTGCTCGGTTGCCGTGCCGGAAGTGCACAGGTCCATGATCACGCGTCGGGGCGCGGCACGCCCATGACCGGGTGAAACCTTGACTGCCCGGAGGCGTTGGTGCGTCGAAACGGCGCCAGTTGCGTGCGCGCACACACACTTGTAGGGTGCGTGCACGCGCACACAGTCTTCGGCGTTCGGGCTCGGTCCGGAGGCCGGGAGGAGGGCCCCATGGCAGTCACCCCGATGAACGGCACCCGGATCGTCCTGATCACCGGCACCTCCTCCGGGATCGGCCTGGCCGCCGCCGTGGCCGCCGCCGGCGCCGGCTGGCGAGTGGTCGCCACCATGCGCGACACCGGCCGGGCCGGGGGCCTCCTCCACGCGGCGGAGCAGGCCGGCGTCGCCGAGCTGATCGAGATCGAGCGGCTGGACGTGACCGACCCGGCCTCCGTCGCGGACTGCCTGGACGTCGTCCTCGAGCGGCACGGGCGGCTGGACGCGGTGGTCAACAACGCGGGCGCGGGCTTCGTCGGCACCATCGAGCAGGACGGCCTGGCGCCGGTGCGCGCCGCGATGGAGGTCAACTACTTCGGCGTGGTCGAGGTGACCCGGGCCGCGCTGCCGCACCTGCGGGCCGCCGGCGGCCGGGTGGTCACCGTGACCAGCGTCGGCGGGGTGGTCGGGCAGCCCTTCAACGAGGCCTACTGCGCGGCCAAGTTCGCCGTCGAGGGCTTCATGGAGTCGCTGGCGCCGGTCGCCGCCACCGTCGGGGTGGCCGTCACCGTGGTCGAACCCGGCGCGGTGGCCAGTGAGTTCATCGGCAACCAGGGCCTGGACGTGCCCGCGCTGGTCGCCGCCGCCGGCCCGTACGGACCGGCACTGCAGGCGTACGTCGACCGCACGCTGAAGGCCTTCGGCGCCGCCCAGACCCCGGAGGAGGCGGCCGCGCCGATCGTCGAGGTGCTGACCGCCGACAACCCGCCGCTGAGGGTGCAGACCTCCGAGGCGGCCCGGGCCTTCGCCGGGGTCAAGCTGGCGGACCTGGACGGCTCGGCGGTGCGGACGATGACGGGCGGCTGGCTCGGCTCCGTGGAGGCCTGACCCCGGGACAGCGGCCGGGCGGGTCCGGGTGTCGGGTGTCGGGTGTCGGGTGTCACCGGTCATCTGCTGGGTGTCGGGGTGCCGGGTGTCACCGGTCGTCCGCCGGGCGCCGGGTGATCACCGGTCATACTTGGGCGGCGGCGTCCGACACCGGATGCCGCCGGCGGTGCCACGGCGCCGCTCGCAGCAACGGGCCGCCAGGGGCGGCGCGTCAGCAGCCCAGACCGGAGGAACCGATGAGCCCCCACCAGCCGACCAGTCGCCCGGCGGCCGGGGCCCCAGGGGTGCCGTGGAACCGGCAGCGGCTGCGCAGCAACAACGAGTGGCTGCTGCTGGAGCTGCTGCGCACCGGTGGGGGCACCTCGCGCGCCCAACTGGCCCGGGACACCGGCCTGTCCAAGCCCACCGTGTCCGCCGCCCTGGCCGAACTGGAGCAGGCCGGGCTGGTCCGCGAGGCCGGGCGGGTGGCGCCCGAGCGGGGACGCACCGCCGTCCTCTACGAGGTCGACCCGACGGCCGGGCACGTGCTCGGCGTGGACGTCGGCCGGGCCCGGCTGCGGGTCGCGGTGGCGGACCTGGCCGGCACCGTGGTCGCCCGGCGGGACGTGCCCAACCGGGGCCGGACGGCGGACGCCGTCGCGGACGCCGTGGTCGCCGCTGCCCACGAGGCCACCGCCGAGGCGGGCCTGGTGCCCGCCGACATCGTGCACGCGGTGATCGGCACGCCCGGCGTGTGGGACGAGGAGCGGCGCGGGGTGCGCTACGCCACCAGCCTGCCCGACTGGGGCCGGCCGGGGCTGTTCGACCGGATCGGCGAGGGGCTGGGCGCGGCCGTGACTGTGGCCAACGACGCCAACCTCGCCGCGCTCGGCGAGTACACCCTGGGCGCCGGGCGGGGCAGCCGGATGTTCGCCTACCTGCTGGTCGGCACCGGGCTCGGGGTGGGTGTGGTCAAGGACGGCGAGCTGCTGGTCGGCGCCCACGGCGCGTTGGGCGAGATCGGCCTGGTGCCGCTGCCGGCCCGCCCGGGCGAGCCGGCCGGGACGACCCTGGAGCAGGAGGCCGCGGCGGACGCGGTGGTGCGGGCGGCACGGGAGTTCGGGCTGGAAGGCAAGGGCGGCCGGCGGCTGACCGCCAAGCAGGTCTTCGAGCGGGCCAGGGCCGGGGACGACGCGGCACTGCGGGCGGTGGAGTGGGAGGCGGACCGGCTCGCCTACGCGGTCGCGGTGCTCTCCGCCGTGCTGGACCCGGACCTCCTGGTGCTCGGCGGCGGCATCGGCAGCAGCTCCGACCTGCTGCTGGAACCGCTGGAGCGGGCCCTGGGCCGCTTCGCCCCGATGCGTCCGACGCTCGCACCGAGCCTGCTGGGGGAGGAGGCGGTGCTCCTCGGCGCGGTCTCCACGGCGCTGGAGACCGCCCGCCCCGAGGTGTTCGAGCGTCGGACGGCCGGGCTGTGAGGCCGGGGCCGGTGGGGCTGTGGAGCTGTGGAGCTGTGGAGCTGTGACGCCGGGGCGGCCGGGCTGTGAGGCCGGGGCCGGTGGGCTCCGCGGCCGGTGGGCTCCGCGGGATCCATCGGCCCCGGACCGGTCAGCCGGTCAGCCCGTGGCCAGGGTCAGCCCGTAGGTGCTGAGGATCGGATTGACCGGCTGGAAGTAGGTCTCACCGCCCGAGGTGCAGTCGCCGGAGCCTCCCGAGGTCACGCCCTGGGCCTGGTCGCCGGAGATGAACGAGCCGCCGGAGTCGCCCGGTTCGGCGCACACGTTGGTGCGGGTGACGCCGTAGACGCTGCCCTCCTGGTAGTTGACGGTGGCGTTCTGCTCCTCGACGGTGCCGCAGTGCCAGCCGGTGGTGGAGCCGGAGCGGCAGATCGAGCCGCCGACCGACTGCTCGTTGGAGCCGGCCACCGTCACCGTGCCGCCCTGGTAATCGTTCACCTGCGGCTGGGCCGTCCAGTCGGAGCCGGCCGCCACCCAGGACCAGTCGTTGCCGGGGAAGGTCGAGCCCTGGAAGGTGCCGATCGAACTGCCGTCGGAGGCAGCCGCGTTGGAGCCGGGCTGGCCGCAGTGGCCGGCGCTGACGAAGCCGGGCTGGCCGTTCTGGGTGACCGGGAAGCCGATCGAACAGCGGGCGGCGTTGTCGATGTAGTAGGCGTCCCCGCCGTGCAGGTCGGCGAGCGGCCGGGGCGCTTCGGCGGCCCGTTCGACCCGGACCAGCGAGCGGTCCACGCCCGACCGGTCCACGAAGGCCGCGGTGCGCGCGTCGTCGGTGGACTGCACCACGACGGTGTTGGCGCGGACGTCCACGTACCAGACCGGGGTGGCATCCGGTGCGGCGGCCGTGGCGGCCCGGTCGAGTGCCTCCTTGGCCTGGTCCAGGGACTTCAGCGAGTGCCGGACGACGGTGGCCCGGCCGCCGTCGGCGGTGATGGTCCGGGCGGCGGAGGCGTCCGTGGTGGCGACCACCAGCTCGGCCCGCGGCCCGTCGACCCAGGCGCCGGCCCAGCGGTCGCCGAGCGCCCGGGTGAGGGCACTGCGGACGGCGGCGGCCCGGCCCTCCCGGGCGAGCCGGTCGGCGGCGGCCTGCGGGGACAGCCCGAGGTCGCGCTGCATCGCGTGCAGCAGGGCGGGCGGTAGGGCGGCGGCGCGGGCGGAGGCGGGGGCGGCCAGGGCGGCGGCTATGGACGGGTCGTCAGCGGGGGCGCTGACGGCCGGGGCTGCGGTGAGCGCGACGGTCGCGAAGGCGGCGGCGACGGCGAGCGCACGGAATCGGAGCATGGGGTCTCCTCGTACGGTGTGGGGGTTGCCGGAACCGTAGCGATCCACCGGTGCTGTCCGGAACATGCCATAAAGCCCCGCGCTCCGGCGCTATACCCCCGGCCGCCAGGCCGTGGCCGCCCGGTCGCAGCCGTCAGGTTCGTGGCCGTCACGTTCGGCCGCCGCGTGCAGCCGTCACGTTCAGCCGCCGTGTGTCAGTTTTCGTTGCCGGTCGTCACGTTCGGTGGTCGGAAGATCTCGATCTGCCAACGAGTGGGGAAACCGTGGTCGCGGCGTGTGCGGGCTCTGCTTGAATCGCACGCCTCACCCATACGGAACGGAGCGTTCTCCTCTCATGGCTTCACCGATACCCGGGCGTCGCCGGGCGGCCGGCCTGGCCGGATTCGCCGGACTCGTCCTCACCGTCGGCCTGGCGCTGACCGGTTGCGACCCGTCGGCGGCGGACGGCAAGGCGACGGCGTCGCCCACCGCCGCCGCTTCCGCCACACCGACCGTCGCGGTCTCCTCGGCGCCGTCCTCGCCGGTCGCCCCGCCGCCGGTCGCCCCGACGCAGTCGGCGCTGCCGTCCGCCGCCCCGCCGTCCGCGCCGACCACCGGGCACCCGCAGACGTCGACCGCCAAGCCGCAGCCCAAGGTGACCACCGCGCAGCCGCCGACCGATCCCGAGCCGCAGCACACCCAGGCGGCGGCCGGCGGCTCGGGCTGCGAGATCCGCTCCAACGCCGGCAACTGCTACGCGGCCGGGCAGTTCTGTCGCGACGCCGACCTGGGCCGGAGCACTCACGACGCCGGTGGACGGATGATCTACTGCCGGATGGTCAGCGGAAAACCGCACTGGCAGGCCTGAGGCCGGGCTCAGCCCAGGGTGTCCCAGAACAGGTGCTCGTAGGCCTGGAGCAGCAGACCGTACTCCCGGGCGGTGGCCATGGTGTGGTCGTCCAGCGGGTCCGGCCCGAGGGCGACAGCGGCCTGCTGCTCCAGACCGGTCGCCGGCTGGGCGAAGAAGTCGAAGAACGCGCAGGCCTCGTCCGAGAAGCCGTGGTGGCGGCGCAGCGCCCGGCCGACGGTGGCGCAATAGCCGCCCCAGGCCGCGAAGTTGGCCACCAGGGCGGCGGCCGCGGCGGCCGGCGGACTGTTCAGTGCCAGCCAGGCGAGGTAGGCCGGGTAGGCCTGGCAGCCGGCCAGCGGTGCCCGTGCGGCCACTGCCCGGCTGTCCAGGCCGCAGGCGGCGGCCAGGGCCGGCAGGGTGCGCAGCGCGGCGCTCTCGCCCTCGGCGAGGGTGACGAACCAGGCGCCGAGCGGCCGGTCGGCGCAGCGGGTGGCGAGCAGGAGCAGGCTGCGCCGGTCGGAGGTGATGATCCGGCGCTGCTGGGCGGCGAGTTCGGCCACCGCGCTGAGCGGGGCGGCGCCCTCGGCGAGCGCGTTCACCAGCGCGGGGGCGGCGTCGCCGGGGGCCAACTCGGTGCGCAGCCGCTGGATCTGGTCGACGATCGGGTGGTTCACCGGTGCCTCCGGGGTGGGTTCGGTCCGGTGCCCATTCCTATCGCCTGGCGGCGGCGGGGCGGTGGCGACAGGCCGGGAGCGCCGGATCGGCCGGCGCCCCCGGGCCGTGGTGGCGCGGTGGGTGGCAGGGTGCCGAAGGTGTCTGGATGCCGAAGGTGTCCGGGGGTCAGGCTCCGGCGCAGGCCTTGGTCAGTTCGCCGGCCGCGTCGCCGATCGGTCCGAAGTCGGGTGACTTGCCCTTGGACACGGCGGTCTGGGCGTTGTCGACGGCCTTGGACAGCTTGTCGGCGGCAGCGTCGACCTTGCCGTCACCGTCCTTGCGGATCTGCTTGATGTCGTCGCGGATCTTGTTCAGGGCCGCGACGGTGTGTTTGCGCCGGCTCTCGTCGGTGATCTGGCCGACGTTGAGCGCCGAGTCGGCGAGGTCCTGGACATCGCCGGTGAGGCTGATCGCCCGCTTTCCGCAGTCGAGGGCCTGATCGGCGTTCTTGCACGCGGTGAACAATGGCGCCGCCACGAGCAGTGCGATCGTGGCGGAGGCCAGGCGGTACGGCTTGGTTGTCATGTCTGTATCCCTCCCGCCTTCGAGAACGCTCGGTACTCGTGCGGTGGTTCCGGCATGACAGGTGAACGGCCGGGAAATACCCCTCTGTCGTTGGTAGTTGACGTGCGGTCAACTCCTTTAGCTCATCGACGCCTTGTTCATCGGCTCAGCCAGGACTGCCGGGACTGCCAGGACGTCCAGGCGCGCCAGCCGGCGGTCGGCAGCAACTCCCGGGAGCGGGAGAACAGTTCGTACAGGCTTGGCCCGTAGCGGGTGGCCAGTTCGGTGTTGTGGCGGAGTACGTCGAGTTCGTTGGCGGCGGTGATGGCGAGGAAGGCCCGGAGGTCCTCCTCCGGCGGGGAATGGTCCTCGCCGGTGAACCGGTCGTGGAACACCGGCTCGTCGTCCCGCCCCAGGCGCGGGTAGACGGCGGCCCGCCCGCAGCTCGCGTACAGGTAGACCAGCGCCTCGGCGCGCTCGCCGATGACTGCGGCCAGGGCGCCCCGCTCGTCCAGCGTCAGCAGTGCCCCGTCGAACCCGTCGGTCCCGTACGCGGCGTGGCAGAGCCCGGCGACCTGGACGGCGGAGTCGGTGCCCCACTCCGCCAACAGGGCCGCCACCCGGGACAGATGCTCCAGCAGGGTGCCGCCCGGATGGGGGATCCGGTCGGCCTCGTGAGTGCGCAGGAACTCCTCGACATGGCTCCATGCGGGAGCGTTGCGCTGGTCGACTGACGTCACCCGAGGAGTTCTACTCCTGCGACCGACCGCCCCGCAACCGTGTCCGGCCGCTCCGCAACCGTGCCCGACTGCCCCGCCGGGACCGTCCTCGAACGTGGGCGGTTGCGCGAGGCGCGCACGGCCTCACGGGTCCGCGCCTTCCGGTGGACGCGCAGTCCGTCGGCACGGGTGCCCGAGCGGCCAAGAAAGGCTTACTAGGTTGCAAAGTTAACCAGGTAACGATTTGATGGGGGGCGACTTCGGACAGACAGTCCCGACGCGGGCATCGGCCCGGCGCTCGCAGCCGATGACCCCGATTCACCGCCCAACGGACGGCACGGTGCACTCCGCGCGCCTGCCCAGGACACCATCGAGGCACTCATGAACCCAACCCACACGCCGCCGGTGCTCGTCACCGGGGCCACCGGCCGGATCGGCCGCGGAGTCATCGACCAACTCGTCAGCGCGGGTGTACCGGTCCGCGCCCTCACACGTCGTGCCGAAGCGGCGGCGACACTGCCGACCGGCATCGAAGTCGTCACCGGTGACCTCACCGTGCCCACATCTCTCGATCGGGCGTTGCGAGGCGTCGGCGCCGTCTTCCTCCTCTGGACCGCGCCGCCGGCGACCGCTGCGGCAGTCGTCGAGCGTTTGGCGGCCCACGCTCGGCGTGTCGTCCTCCTCTCGTCACCGCACCGAACACCCCACCCCTTCTTCCAGCAGCCGAATCCCATGGCGGTGCTCCACGCAGAGATCGAGCGACTCATCGCGGCCACCGGAATCGAGTCGACGATCATCCGGCCGGGGATGTTCGCATCGAACTCCGTGGCCTGGTGGGCACCTGCCATCCGCGCCGGCGAGGTCGTCCGGTGGCCCTACGGCGCCGCCGAGACCGCACCCGTCGACGACCGGGACATCTCGGCAGTCGCGGCGCGCACGCTGTACCAGGACGGACATGCCGGCGGCGACTACGTCCTCACCGGACCCGAGCCGCTGAGTCAGGCGGCGCAGGTGGACGTCATCGGGAACGTCCTCGGGCGACCGACCAGGTTCGAGGAGCTGTCGCCGGACGAGTTCCGCAGCGAGATGGCGGGAAAGGCGCCGGGCCCGGTCGTCGACATGCTGCTCGCCGCATGGGGCGCAACGATCGGAAGGCCCGCCTTCGTCACCTCCGCGGTGTCCGACGTCCTCGGACTGCCGCCGAGGTCATTTCGCCAGTGGGCCGCCGACCACGCCGGCGCGTTCGAGCAGGGCCCGACCCCATCAACCTGATCTCCGGCTGAGCCGCTGCCGGCGCGCCCTGGTGCGTCCCGAGGACCACTACATGCCCGCAGGGCCGCGCCGTACTCCCGGTCTGCGGCGCGAGGAGGTCGCCGTCCTCGCCGGGGTGAGCGCCGACTACTACGGGCGGATGGAACAGGGACGCGAACGCAATCCCTCGCCCAGGTCCTGCGGGCGCTGGCTGCCGCACTGCTACTGAAGGACGAGGATGCCGCATACCTGCGCGCGCTGGTCGATCCGCCGTACCAGCCACACCTGCCGCACCCACCGGACCCGCAGCATCCGCAGCGCCGCGGGCCCCCGGGAGTACGCGGGGCGGCAGCTGGTGGCCCTGCTGGACGCGTGGGCGGACACCCCGGCCCTGGTCTACGGCCGCCACCTCGACCTGCTGGCCGTCAACTCCCTCGGCGAGGCCCTCTTCTCGTGGCTCGGCGGCGATTCCAGCCTGATCGCCGCGATGTTCCTCAACCCGGCCGCCCGGGACTCCTACCGCGACTGGCCCGTCATCGCGCAGGGGTGCGCGGCCGCGCTGCGGGACGCCACCGGCCGGGTGCGGGGAGGAAGAACCGTCACCGCGCGTTCACACCCGACCCGGCCCGGAAGCGACCCCCCGCCCTCGGGAATGGATCACGGCATTCCGCGGCTGTCCTGCACGGATCGCCATCGAGCTGGCACGTTCCGCCACTCGGTCACACACAGCAGTTTTGAAGGAGTGTCAGCACCATGTCCGTCACCCCACCCGCCGTCGAGCGTGTACGCGTCTCCGCGGAGCCCGACTGGTACGAGTCGGCCGGCATATCGCTCGGCATCCGCGTCGGGAATCTGGTCTTCACCTCGGGCCAGGCCCCGATCGACGCCCAGGGGGCCACAGTTGGCGCCGGTAACTTCGAGGCACAGGCCCGCCAGGCGCTCGCGAACCTATCGACGGTATTGACGAACGCGGGTTCCAGCCTCGCCGACGTGGTCAAGGCGACCGTGTTCGTCACCGACATCGCACAGCAGAACGTCTTCGCCAAGCTGCGCGCGGAGCACTTCCCCGACGAGCCCCACCTCGCGGAGTCGTTCGTCGAGGTTTCCTCACTCGCCGACCCCGAGTGGATGATCGAGATCGAAGCCATCGGGCTCGTCCGCCTCCCCGGGGCCGACCGACAGGCGTAGCCACACACCACCGACGACCACAGCCCCAGTCCCAACGCCTGGGCTACCCTGCTGCCCGAGCAGGCCCCTCGCGGTGAGCGGCATCGTCGACCGCTGGCAGACCCGTGGACGTGGCGGGGGCGGCGGGGCGGGGGCTGACCGTCCGCCCATGGGACGACGGGCCCCGGTGGCGTGCAGCAGCGCTGCGTCGTACCCGGCAGGCGCGACGCCCCGGCCTTCCCGGTCGAGCACCGTGAGGCCCGGGCCCGCGAGGTTGGCCCAGCGCACGTCACCGTGGGCCGTCGTCCAGGTGATCGCCTTGGTGTCGATCGGGACGCCCAGGTACCGAGGACGGCGCGGTCCAGGTATTCCTGCCGGACCGCTACCCGCCCGCCGGGCCGCCGGGGGCCAGCCCTGAGGGGACGTCCTGCCCCGAGTCCCCGCGCAACGGCCACCACAACTCACGGCCCCGTCGACGGGACGTATACGCGCTGTTGATCACCTGGGCCTACGTTGTGCGCGCTCGGACCGGTTCGGCCCGGGTAGAACAGCACGTTCACGTGAAGGCGAGGTCACCGACGCCCATGCGCCGGGAAATCTTCCGCACCAGACTCAGGCCCCTCGTGGCCACAATGATCGCGGGGGTACTGACGTTCCCCCTGCTGGGCGCCGTCGCACCGGCCGCCCAGGCGGCCGAGACGCCGCCGTACCTGCACGCGTGCCTCGATACGAGCACGAGGCTCCCTGAATTCGTGTACCGCGGGGTGGGGCTGAACCTGCGAAGCGGCAGGGATGACAAGAACCCCCCTGAGGTCGACTGGGCCGCCGAAGGGGTCGACCCGGACACGGTGTTCAAAGAGGGTTTCACCGCGAAGGGCGTGACCGCCAACGCACCGGACTACTCCGTGCCTCGCCATGTCTCGGGCGATCTTGCCACCGGATACAGCACCGCCAATTCCGGTTACGTGAGCACGTCGCGCAACGAGACTGTGGCACAAACGTTCGCCGCCAGGAGCAGCGGCATCTCCCGGGCCGGCAGGGATGACGGGTCGATCGGGGCGGCAAAGATCGGTTGGGTCTACAAGATCCGCCCTGACAAGCGCTTCTTCTTCATCCCCTTCCAGTACCAGACCGCGCCGAAGAACGCCGTCGGGGAGCTCGAATGGGCCGCGATCGGACGGATACCCGGCAACTTCGTGGAATCCGCGACGCGGGTGATTCAGGAGTACGTCCCCACGGGAACGGGCCTGGAGCCACAAGGCCCCGTGGAGAGTCTCGAAACCCGCATCAATGAGACCGCGATCAAGCCGGACACGACTTCCCTGCCGGACCTGTCGGGCTACGGCTGGAGCGCGGCAGCGGACGTCGTCGTCAAAGCACCCGATGCGGCGGACCCCAAGGCGTGTGACGACCAGCGCAGGTCCCGGCCGAGCTGCCCGGTGAAGCCCACCACACCGGCCACAGTCGCGCCGACCGCCCTTCGGACGCACGCGCTGGCCGGAGCCACCGGCATGGCACCGCGAACCGTGTCGACGGACCCGGGGCCGGATGGCGGCGTGGCACCCAGCGCCGACCCGGGCACCAGCGGTGCCAGACCACGGCCGCTCGATGGCGCCACGTTCCAGCTGACGGCCTCGGCGTCCGCGTCCAGCCCGACGTACAACCTGGACGCGCGCGACGGGACGACCTTCAACGGCACGGTCGTCCAGGCGTACACCCGCAACTGCACCGCCTCGCAGAACTGGCGGCTGCGCGAGGTGTCGCCCGGCCAGTACGTGGTGGAGAGCGCCCTGACCCAGGGCGTCGTCCTCCATCAGGACCTCTACAGCCACAAGACCTTCCTGTGGCCGGTGCAGAACGACGATGCGGGCAAGCCGAACGGCAGCGCCAACCAGCAGTGGACGTTCAAGGACACCGGTGACGGGACGTTCAGCCTGGCCAACGCGGCCAACCAGCAGTGCCTGACCGTGACCGACCAGCAGTCCGTCGGCCTGAACGTCACGCCTTGCGACGGCGGCAGCGCGCAGAAGTGGAAGCTGTCCGCACCATGCGCGCCGACCGATCCGGTCACGCCCGGCACCGGTCGCACCGTTCCCGGTTACCAGGGCCTGCCCTGGCCGACCGTCAAGGGCCACCCCGAGCTGACGTGGCCCGCACTCCCCGGCGCGCCGGGGATCCCGTGGCCGTCGCTACCGGGTTACCCGGACGTGCCGATGCCCGGCCGTCCTGACCTGCCCGCGGTGACCTGGCCGGGAGCACCCCGACTGCCCCCGCTGACCTGGCCGGTGCTGCCGGGCGACGCCGATTGGCCGGCCGTCCACGGGTTCCCGAACCTCCCGTGGCCGGTGATGCCCGGCACTAAGGACGTCCCCTGGCCGATCGTCCCGTCGTCGTCCGCCCCGGGCGCCGGTACCGGCAGCGACGTGGTCCTCCCCGGGCGGCCCCGGCCCACCACACCGGGCGTCTCCGGCCATCCGGAGCTGAAGTGGCCGACCGTACCCGGCTACCCGGACGTGAAGTGGCCCTCGGTTCCCGGCTCCCCGGACGTCCCGTGGCCCGGCCACCCGGACATGCCCGCCATCTCCTGGCCGGGTGCGCCGAACCTGCCGGCCAACGCCTGGCCGTCGCTGCCCGGCGTCCCGTCCTGGACCTGGCCGTCGATCCCGGGCTTCCAGGGCGTGCCGTGGCCGGCTCTTCCCGGCCTGCCGTCCACACCTTGGCCCTCGGCATCGGGTTTCCCCAACCTGCCGACCAAGCAGCTCCCGCCCGACCCGGAACCCCGGCCGTGCGACAAGCCGAGTGACCCCGGCACCGGCACGCCCGACCCGGGCACCACGCCCGACCCGGGCACCACGCCCGACCCGGGCGGTACCAAGCCCGGCGACCCCGGCACCACGCCCGACCCCGGCACCGGCACGCCCGGCGGCGGCGGTCCCCTCCCGCTGCCTCCCGGGATCCCGTGGCCCAGCTTCCCCTCGCTGCCCAGCCTGCCCTGGGGTTCCGGTCCGGGTGGTCCGAACAGCGGCCCCGGTGGCGGGCCGAAGCCCGATCCGGTGCAGGGCGTCGGCATCACGTCGGTGGCCGACCCGCAGTTGGTGCCGGACGTGCGCGGCGGCGTGCCCGCCGCGGGTACGCCCGTCCAGGCGTGGCACCCCAACGGGACCGACTCCCAGCGCTGGGCGTTCTGGGACCGCGGCAACGGCAACTGGCTGATCGAGACCCGGCTCACCTACGGCGGTAGCCGTCCGGAGGAGCGGATGGTGCTCGGGCAGGACACCGGCTCGCACCAGTCGGCGCTCCAGGCCGCAGCCGTGGACCGGGCGAGCCAGCTCTGGAAGTTCGCCGACGCCGGGAACGGCTCGGCGACGATCGTGAACGGTGACGGCGGCGGCTGCCTGACCCTGTCCGCCTCCGGCCAGCCGCTGACCGTGAGTGCCTGCAACGGCTCCGACCGCCAGAAGTTCCGCCTGACCGGTCCGACCAGCGGCGACAACGGCGGCTCCACGGGCGGCGGCACCCCCGGCACCCAGCCACCGCTGGGTGCCGGGGGAACCCAGCCCGCGCACAACCGGACGGTGGTGCTGCAGTCGGGCACCAACGGCATGGTCGCGGACCTCGATGCCGCGAACACCGCCGCCGGCACCCGGATCAAGGCGCAGGGCCGTAACAGCAACGACGCGCAGAAGTGGACGCTGTGGCAGAAGCCGGACGGCCAGTGGCTGATCGAGACCAAGCTCGGCGGCGGGATGGTGATGGACCACAATCCCAACACCCACCGCACCCACCTTCAGGGTGCGCAGGAGGGGAACGCCAACCAGTTGTGGCGGTACGCCGATGCCGGGGGCGGCTGGTTCACGATGGTCAGCGCCGCCGACCGGGGTTGCCTCACGGCGGCGGCCGACGGCGAGGACCTGTCGATCCGCGGCTGTGACGGCACCAACGCGCAGAAGTGGCGCCTGACCGAGGCCGTCGACAATCCGCCGACCGACGGCGGCGGCAACGGCGGTGGTGACAACGGCAATGGCGGTGGCGGTGGCGGGAACGGGAAGCCCGACGAAGCGGCCGCGGTGCGGGTCTACTCGGCGTTCCCGTCCAAGTGTCTGGACGTCACCGGTGGCAACACCGCGAACAACACCCCGATCGACCTGTACGACTGCAACGACACCGCCTCCCAGCGGTGGACCCCGGCCGCGACCAGCGGTGGTCTCGCCCTGAAGGCGTTCGGCAAGTGCCTGGACGTCGCCGGCGGCAACACCGCCGGCGGCACCCGGGTGGGTCTGTACGACTGCAACGGCACCGCGGCGCAGAACTGGCGCCAGGGAGCGGACTACTCCCTGGTCAACTCGAACTCGGGCCGGTGCCTCGACGTCACGGGCGGCAGCCCGGTGAACGGGACCGCGCTGCAGATCTGGGACTGCAACGCGACCGACTCGCAGCGCTGGGGTCTGGGCGGCGTCCCGCCGCGCGCCCCGCAGCAGCCCGCGCAGCAGCCCGGCACCACCCCGGTGGTGAGCCCCGGCATCGCCTCCTCGCAGGTCGCCGGCCTGCGCTCGGCCAACAACGCCATGGTCGCCGACCTCGACGGTGCGAACACCGCCTCGGGTACCTCGATCAAGGCGCTCGCCGCCAACGGCAACGACGCGCAGCGCTGGGCGTTCTGGCCCACCGCGAACGGGCGCTGGATCATCGAAACGCGGCTGACCGACGGAAAGTCCGCCGCCGGCCAGGGCATGGTCATGGACCACGACCCCGGCAGCCACCGGGCCCACCTGATCCGGACCGTGGACGGCAACGCCAACCAGCACTGGGCGTTCCACGATGCCGGGAACGGCTGGTTCTGGATCACCAGCGACACCGACAACGGCTGCCTGACCGCCAACAACCCCGGGGAACAACTGGGAATCCGGGCCTGCGACGGCTCGGACCGCCAGCGCTGGCGCCTCGACAACATCCAGAACGGCCCGACCCAGGGCGGCGGCTCCGGCACTGGCTCCAACGGCGGAGGGAACACGGGCGGAGGGAACACGGGCGGAGGCAACAACGGCGGCTCCTCGGGCGGAGGTTCGGCCGGCGGCGGGAACGTCGACACCGGCGGATCCCCGCAGGCGCCCGGCGCCAGCTCGGTGCGCCACGGCGTCACCACCGTCCTGCACTCCGGCAACAACGGCATGGTCGCGGACCTCGACGGCGCCAACACCGCCGCGGGCACCCGCATCAAGGCCCTGGGCAACAACGGCAGCACCGCGCAGCAGTGGATGCTGTGGCAGAAGCCGAACAACCAGTGGCAGATCGAGACGAAGTACGCCGGGGCGATGGTGATGGACCACAACCCCAGCACCCACCGCACCCACCTCACCAGCGCCCAGGAGGGAAACGCCAACCAGCTCTGGCGCTTCCAGGAAGGCCGGCCCGGCTGGTACCGGATCGTCTCCGCGGCCGACAACGGCTGCCTCACCGCCGTCAACGCGAACGAGGACCTCGCCGTCTGGGCCTGCACCGCCTCCACCGCCCAGTGGTGGAAGCTCAACGACTGGGGCACCGGAGACAACGGCGGGGACAGTGGGGGAGGTGGCAACACCGGGGGTGGCAATTCCGGAGGCGGTAACTCCGGAGGCGGCGGCAGCAGCGGAGGCGGTAACTCCGGAGGCGGCGGCGGGTTCCGCCCTCCGGACGGCATCCAGCTCCCCCCGCTCTGCAACGGCAGGCAGTCCTCCAGCTCGTGGATGTGGCACGGGGACACCCTGTGCGCCGGCCAGAGCCTCGGGTCCTCGGCAGCCGAGCAGTCCACCCGTCTGGTCATGCAGCAGGACGGCAACCTCGTCGCCTACTACACGGAGGGCGACGCCCTCGGCGACCACACCTGGCCCGTGTGGGAGTCCAGGACCATGGGCTGCGGGTTCCGGGCCGTCATGCAGGACGACGGGAACCTCGTCGTCTACGGCGCCGACGACCGCGTCTGCTGGTCCTCGGGGACCAGTGGCCGGGGCGGCTCCTGGCTGATGGTCAGCCCCCTGGGCAACATCCAGATCCTCCAGGCGGGCGACGCGACCGGCGCCGCCATCGACGGAGCCCGCGCGGTGGCCGCCGCGGGCAGGGGCGACTTCCTGGAGGCGTTCATCAACGCGCTGCAGGCGATCATCAAGGCCATCCCGAAGGTCCAGTGGGAGACGCACACAGGACACCAGCGCCTCCTCCCACCGAAGTGCGTCGTGTCAGGAGGCCGCGTCATCCCCTGCACCTAGCCGACTCGCGCAGGATCCGGTAAGGCCGGCCGCGTTCGCACAGCGGGAGGGACACCTGTAGCCACAGGTGTCCCTCCCGCTCCATGTGCCGGCCACCGGCCGGAAGGCGAGATGACCGCCACCTCCCGCCACCGCCGTGGTGACGTGGCGCACCCCGTCAGGTCAGTGAACGCCGCCCGCCGGTGCCAGGCCCGCACCAACCGTTGCGAGATCGAGCGGGTCTGCGTCCAGCCCGGGTCGGCGCCGACCGGGATGGCTGCGCCCCCGCCCCACCACCGGATGCCCGAGGTGACGCCTACGGGTGGGTGTTCTTGACCGTGGGCTGGGTCTTCTGGTTGTAGATCTCCTTGCCGTCCGCGTTGAAGGCGTGGACGAAGGAGTCCGGGGGGAAGGAGGTCGCGTTGGGGCCGGTGGAGACGGCCGCCGTGTAGACGAACGCGCCGTCGGCCATGACGGCCGGGTGCTGCGTCGGGTCGTCGCCGTAGCTGATGGTGACCTTGGCGACGTCGGAGGTGTAGTGCCCGGCGCCCAGGGTGAGGAACTGTCCGGCACCGGCCCGATTGCTGAAGCTGTCGAAGAACTCGATCAGGTGACCGGTGCCCCACAGGCGGTCGTTGATGAACGTCGCGGGGACGGACCTGCTGGTGCCCTTGTCGCCCTTCGACTCGCACTGCACGTACTGGTTGGCGGAGTTGACGGCGATGACCACGCCGTCGGTGTTCTGCGAGGCGACGGGAGTGCGGACCGCGATCACCGCGTGGTACCGCGACGCGTCCGAGCCCAGGCAGGAGCCCAGGATCTTGGCGGCGGTCCCGGCGTCGATCGGGGTCGTCGTCGTGCTGGTGACGGTGAAAGCGGCCGGGGGCTGGGAGGGGGAAGCCGACACGGAGGGGGCGGCTGTGGTGGCTGCGCCTTGTTGTGGGCCCGGTGAGTGCGGCGCGGACGGGAGTGCCAGGCATGCGGCGGCCGCGATGCAGGCGGTGGCGGCGGTCGCGGAGAGGGCGTGCCGGCGGTGGCGGCGCCGGTCGGCGCGTCGGCGGACCTCCGCAGCGGGCAGGGCCGGTGCGGTCAGTTGCGAGCCGAGCAGCCGCAGCCGGTCGCCGAGGGTGTCGTGGACGGGGTCAGACACGGAGCTTTCCTTCCTCGCTGGTGGGGGACTGGTCGGCGAGTTTGGCCGCGAGTGCGGAACGACCACGGGCGAGGCGGCTCTTGACGGCGCTGATGCTGGCGCCGGTCTCGGCCGCGACCTGCTCGACGGAGAGGTCGCACATGTGGTGCAGGACCAGGGCGCTCCGCTGTGCCTCGGGCAGGTCGCGGAGCGCGGTGACCAGCATCAGGTGCTCCTCGGTGGGCGGCTCGACGGTGGGTGGTTCTTGGCGGTGGTGGCGCCCGGCCAGGTGCAGGCCGCGGGCCAGACGTCGCCAGCGGGAGAGGGCCAGCCGCCGGGCCGTGGTCCGGATCCATGCCTCCGGGGCGCTGTTCGGGTCGAAGGTGCGCCGTCGGTCCCACGCGCGGATGAAGGCCTCCTGGACCACGTCCTGGGCTTCGGACCAGTTGCCGGTCAGCGCGTAGAGCTGCCCGGTCAGGCGGGAGAAGGACGCAGCGTAGAACGCGTCGAACTCCTGTGGCGTCATCAAGGGCCTCTCCTCCGGGGCTGTCCGTCAGCTCGCGGCACAGACGGCTCGCGAGGAAGCACTCCTCGGCCGCGGTGGTGGAGCCGTGCGACCTGGGCGGAGCCTCCCGGCCTGTACGCACGAGCGCCGTCCCAGGGTCGCACCCGCGGCCTATGATCTGGATCACGTGTGCGGGGTGCGACCTGCCGGTCGTCGGGCGGCGTTCAGGGGCGCGGGCATCAACCGGACGCCCGCAGGAAAGGACACGGATTCATGCGTATCCGCCCGATCGTGCTCATCGCCGCCGCAGCCGCAACCATCGCGACCGTGGGGGGAGTGGCCACTGCCGCAACCAGCACCCCCACGGCCACCCCGGCGGCCGCCCCCGCGGCTACCCCGGCCGCCCCCGCGGCTACCCCGGCCGCCCCCGCGGCCCAGGGCAAGCCCTCCGCTGAGCCCACCGCCACGCCCTCCGGCGCCGGCTCGGCCGTCACCGGTGCAACTGCCACCCCGGGCGCTTTCACCGTCACCAGCACGGCGACGACCCCGATCGACGCCGGGACCGCCGCCAAGATCCTGGGCTCCTGCCTGGGCTCGGACGCGTCGCGGTACCACGCGGTGATCGCGGTCCGCACTCCCGTCGCCTCGTCGGACACCGACGGCGTGGTCATCGCCGTCAACTCCGCCAACCAGTACGTGCAGTGCGAGTCGAAGGGCGACAAGGGCACCAGCAGGTCCGTCCCCGCGACGTTCATCAACGACCGCCTGTGGGGCACCGGTCACCTGATCGAGTTCTTCGACAGCTTCAGCACTCGGGCCGGTGCCGGACAGTTCCTCACCCTGGGCGCCGGGCACTACACCTCCGACGTCGCCAAGGTCACCATCAGCTACGGCGACGACCCGACGCAGCACCCGGCCGTCATGGCCGACGGCGCGTTCGTCTACACGGCGGCCGTCTCCACCGGCCCCAACGCCGCCCCCTTCCCCCCGGACCCCTACGTCCACGCCTTCAACGCGGACGGCAAGGAGATCTACAACCAGAAGACCCAGCCCACGGTCAAGAACACCCACCCGTAGGCGTCACCTCGGGCATCCGGTGGTGGGGCGGGGGCGCAGCCATCCCGGCGGCAGCGCCGCTCGCCGTACGCTCGGCTGCCTGGCATCCCTAAATCCGATTGCAGTCGGCCCGCGGGCTGCGCCGATACTTCGCCATGAGCAGAATCGCGCAGGTGATCGTGTTGGCGCAGTTCGCGGAGGAGGTGATGGAGCCGCTGACCAGGCAGGACGACTCGCGCAGCTGGGACGGCCACTTCGAGCAGCTCGCCATGTTCGCTGACGGGTGGATGATCGAGTTCAACCGGGTGCGTCCTCGTTCGGGGCTGCTTCGGCACCTGGAGTCCCTGGAGTGGCCGCATCCGGAGAGCGTGCAGGTGCTGATCCATGACGAGGAGGACGACTGCTTCGGGCTGTGGATGATGCGGGACGGTGCGCTGGTCGAGGTACGGATTCCCGGCCACCGGCGTCTGCATCCTCCGGCGCCGGCAACGGACGAGTTCCCTCCCGACCCGGGCCTGTTGTGGCGGACGGAAACGGCCGTGCCAACCGGATTCTCGACGGAACGTCAAGACCAGCGCCCTGCCTGGTAGCGCTCGCTCCAGCCGCTGAAGAGGCCGCAATCGGGGTCCGCCCCCGGTCGGGGTCAGCCTGACATCACGTCCTCAAGTTCGGTAACGCTCAAGTTCGGTAACGCTCAAGTTCGGTAACGCTCAAGCGCGGTAAGGGCGGCGTAGGTGGGCGATCGGTACGACTCGATGGCGCAGAAGTGGGACTCCGGCGCGTCCCGTTGGTGAAGTCGGCCCGGGGCGCGGTTCCGGTCTTCCGACCGGCCCGTTTCCCCTGCCTGGTCTCGCCGGAGCCTGCCCGTCAGCGGGGGATGTCGGCCGCCCGCAGCTCCCGGACCAGAGCGCGCACGGAGGCGGAGGCGAGGAGTTCCGGGGTGGTCACGTAGCCGACGCGGCGTGTCGGGCGCTCCGGACCGAGATCGGTGATCTCGATCGAGTCCGGTGCTCCGACCAGGGAGAGCGCGGGCATGATCGCCATTCCGTGCCCCCCGCTCACGAGTGAGAGCACTGCTCCGTCGTCCTCGGCCTCGATCGTGGCGCTCGGGATCCAGTCCTGTGCGTCCCACCAGGCGCGGGTGTACGAGCCGCAGTTCTCGTCCCAGTCGATCAGCGGCAGTGAGCGCGGAGCGGGATGTCCCGCCGGATGCGCCAGGGAGTAGTTCTCTTCGAAGAGTTCGTTCGCCACCAGCCCCGCCGGGAACCGTGCTCCGTCCAGGGTGGCGATGGCGAGGTCCGACCGTCCGTCGGCCACCTCGCCCGCCGTGCCGCGCCCGAGCTCGCGGACGATCCGTACCTGCGGCTCGATCCCGGGATGCCGCGCGCGCAGCCGCTGCAGGACCGGCGGCAGCAGGTGCAGCGCGGTGCTGCGGAAGGCGGCGATCCGCAGCGGGCCCCTTGGCTCCTGTGTCGCCTCGGAGCGGGCGGCTTCTCGCGCCTCGGCGGTCAGCATGTCCAGCAGCCGCAGGATGCGGCGGGCATGCGCCACGGCCTTGTCTCCCGCCGGGGTGGGCCTGGCACCGCTGCGGCCGCGTTCGAAGAGAACGGCGCCGACCTTGCGCTCGCTGCCGCGTACGGAGTGGGAGACCGCGGACTGTGTCAGGCCGAGCTTCTCGGCCCCGGCCGAGAAGCCGCCGGCGTCCGCGACCGCCACCAGGATGCGCAGTTCGTGCGGAGCGAGATCGGGGTCGGTCGTGCGGGCCACGGGGCGTTCACCTCAGGTATGAGAACTGCTCATGGAACGGAGCATCGCATGAGCCTAACCAGCTGCCCGAGGTTTCCGTGCCGTTCTACGGTCCCGTCATGACCGAGAACGCGATCACCGTCCAGCAGACCGCCCGCCCCCGTGGTTTCCCCACCACCGGGGATTTCGCCTTCGTCGAGTCCCGGATACCCGATCCTGCGGTCGGTACCGCGCTCGTGCAGAACCTCTACTGGTCCGTCGACCCTTACCACCGCGAGATGATGGACGACGTGCCCGGTGGCTTCGCGCTCCACGCACCGCTCGAGGGCCGCACGCTCGGGCGCGTCGTCGCCTCACGGACGCCGGAGTTGACCGAAGGGGAGGTCGTGTTCCACCGGCAGGGCTGGCGCACACACTCCGTCGTCCGGCCCGAAGAGATCCGCAAGCTCCCCCGCTTCGAAGGGGTCCCACTGACGGCCTACCTGAGCGTCCTCGGCGGTACCGGACTGACCGCCTACGTGGGCCTCACCCGCATCGCCCGGCTCCGCGAGGGCGATGACCTCTTCGTCTCCGCCGCGGGCGGCGGCGTCGGCACGGCCACCGGCCGGTTCGCCCGGCTGCTGGGCGCAGGCCGGCTCGTGGGCAGCGCGGGCTCGGCGGCCAAGGTCGACCACCTGACCCGGGAGGTGGGCTACGACGCCGCGTTCGACTATCACGACGGCCCCACTGCCGAACTGCTCGCCAAGGCCGCACCGGACGGCATCGATGTCTTCGTCGACAACGTCGGCGGCGAGCAACTGGCCGCCGCGGTCGGCGCACTGCGCGAGTTCGGGCGCATCGTTCGGATCGGCACCATCAGCCGCTACAACAACCCGGACGCGCCGCCGCCGAACGTCAACTACTCGGACATCGTGGAGAAGAGCCTTCGCATGGAGGGCTTCCTGGTCAGCACCTACCGCGACCTGCAGGAAGAGCTGTACGCCTTCGCGGTCCCCCATCTGCAGAGTGGCCGGCTCGCGCTGGACCAGACGGTGGTGGACGGATTCGAGAACATCGTGGACGCATTCCTGGGCATGTTGCACGGCAGGAACACCGGAAAGATCATCGTGCAGGACCGCGCGTAGGCATGGTCCGGCCGTCTCGCTTCCGCAGCCCGCTGTCCTGGTGTGCGCCCCCAGCGCTGCGGGATCGACGGAGAGCCGGGCGGCGATGTCGGTGGCGCAGCCCCTCGCCGGTATGGCCACCGCCCTGCGCGAGGACCAGCATGCGGTCGCCCAGGGAATCACCACCCCTGACAACTCCGGAGTCGATGGAGGCCGTGTTCTCGCCCTCACCGCCTGCGGCCGAGAACACGGCCACCCCGTTACCTTCTTCGTGGCCCTGAAACGGGGCTCCTGGCCTCCGGGTCCGGCATGACTGTTGCCCCCTGTCGATCGCATGACCTGGGGGGT
>NZ_JBHXEG010000095.1:0-31347 GCF_042724935.1 Kitasatospora sp. NPDC127060 | reverse complement strand
GTCCCCCCGCCCCCCCCCGCGCGCGGGGGGGGGGGCCGGGGGGGCCCGGCGCGGGGGCCCCCCCCCCGCGGGTTGGGGGGGGGCGCGCCCCTGACTGCGGGAGGGCGGGCCGCACGTTCCGGGCCGGCCGGGCCGGCGGCGCGTCCGGGGTGAGCGCCTGCCGGTCCGGCCGGGGCCGGCCGGGTGGACGGTGGGCACGGGGGAGCCGACCGTCCACCCGGGGTCTTCGGGTGGTTGTGCGTCCTGCGGTTACTGCGGGGTGGTGCGTTACTGCGGGGTGGTGCGGTCCGGGTGGGCGGCGAGCCCGGGGGGAGTCGCTCGCCGCCCACCCGGAGTTCTGGGGGTCATCTCCGGGCCGACGGGTCGTCGCCGGAGGGGACGGTTCTGCTCGGATGGATGTCCGGCAGGGTGGGGGCGCCCGTCGGGGGCGGGACCACGCCGCCCTTGCCGGGCTTGGTGCCGTTGCCACCGCCGTTCTGGCTGTTTCCGCCACCGGTGTTGCCGTTGCCGCCGTCGCCGCCCTTGCCGGAACCGCTCCGGCCGGGGGCGCTCGGCTGGGCGGTGGCGTCGCCCTGCTGGTCGCCGCCCTGGTGACCGGGGGTGCCGGCGCAGAAGTCCTGGACGGCGTCGGCGCCGCCGGCCGCCGCGATCAGCGGGGCGAAGAGCGGGTCGACGGCCAGCTTGCCGGGGCGTTCACCCTTGCCCGTACGGTCCTCGAAGCCCTGGCAGAGCGGGAGCAGCGCGGCGGGCGGGGCGGGGTGGCCGCTGTGCCCGCCGGCCGTGGCGGGGGCGGACGGGACGGCCGTGTGCGGGTCCGCGGTGGCGCCGGTGGACGGCCGGGAGGTTCCGGACTGGGGTGCGGAGGAGGACGGGCCGGTGCCGGACGGGGTGCCCGGGGTGGCCACCGCGTGCTCGGGCTCGGACGGGCCGCCGCCGAGGGCGGGCAGGTTGCCGGTGCCGGCGGCGACCGCGACCCCGCACAGGGCGGTGGCGCCGAGCATGGCGGCAGCGGCCTTCGTGCTGAAGGCCCTGGCCAGCGCGGCGGTTGCCATCGATCGTCTCCGGACGGGGGTCACTACGGGGTCGGGCGTGAGACTCGCCGCCCGGAACGCGGCCAGGGCGGCCTCCTCCCCGGCCAGTTCCGCGGACGTCGCCGGAGCGGCGGCCGCGGCCAGGACCCGGGCGAGCTGCCCGGGACCGTCCGGTCCGGTGAGCGAGGCGTCCTGCCCGGCCGACGGGCCGCCCACGGCACCGCCGAGCAGCTGCTCGGCGGCATCACGGTCGATCCGACGGGATCGGTTGGTGCTCATCTCATGTCCTTCAGCGTCGCGGCCCGGTGTTCTGTCACACCCTGCGGAGAAGTTTTTTTCGCGGGTCGTTCCGCGGGTCGTTCCGCGGGCTCTTCGGCGGGTCGTTGCGCGGGCTCTTCGGCAGCTCGTCCGGCCGGTCGTCCGGCCGGTCGTCCGGCGGGGCGACCTGTGGGACGACCGGCGGCGTTCCCGGTGCCCGGTTCGGCCGGCCGGGCGGCCGGGATCCCGACTCCGGCGGAGAACGGCTGGTCCAGCAGCTTGGCCAGTCGGCGCAGGCCCCGGTGGGCGGCCATCCGGACGCTGCCGGCCCGCTTGCCGAGCACCCGGGCGGCGCTCTCGGCATCCAGCTCCATGACCACTCTCAGCAGCACCGCCTCGGCCTGGTCGCGGGGCAGCCGGGAGATCAGCGCCAGGGCGTCGGCGGTGCCGACGGTGGCGAGCGCGGCGCGGGCGGTGTCGTCCCCGGCGGCCTGTTCGACCAGGTACTCGAAGGGGAGATCGGCGACCGGGCGGCGGCGCCGGGCGCGCAGGTGGTCCATCGCCCGGTTGCGGGCGACGGTGGCGGCCCAGCCGCGGAAACCGTCGCCGTCGCCGGAGAAGCCGCGCAGGTCGCGGGAGATCTGCAACCAGGTCTCGGACGCGATGTCCTCGGCGTCCTGGACGTCCTCCGGCCGTCCGCCGACGAGCACTCTCAGGTAGCGCAGCAGGCCTGGCTGGACGGTCCGGAACAACAGCCGGAAAGCCTCTTCGTCCCCCTCCTGGGCGGCGCGGACCGCCTCGGTCAGGTCGGTGGGAGCAGCGCCCCCGCCCGGTGGGCCGGCGGGAGGTACTGGTCCGGACCGGCCGAGGTGGCTGCCGGTGCCCGCTCCGGGGCGTTCTGCACTCTGCACCCGCCACATGATGCGCCATCCGGGGGACCGGGTCGGCGCCGGTCGAAGGACCGGACCGGACGGGGCCAAGGTCCCGCCGACGGCTGCCGTTCGCCCGAAGCCCCGGAACACCGCCCCCGCCTACATTGTCGGTAGGCGAATCGATCCGGGCCCCGACCTGCCCGGACGCCGGGCCCGCCGACGCGCCCGCCACGCCGCCGTGACCCCGCGACCCCACCGCGCCCGTTCGTACCGACACCCGCCCGAGCCCGTTCGGGCGGGTGTCGGCCCGGGAGCGGCAGAGGGACCGGAACCCACGGCGACCGCACGGCCGGCTCCGGACGGCCGCTCCGCACAGCCGGCTCCGCACAGCCGGCTCGGGACCGCCGCTCCGCACGGCCGGCTCCGTACGACCAGCAGGGAAGACCGCGATGACCACTGCCCACGAGCTCCACGCCAAGGGCCTGCGCGAGCACCTCGCGCCCGCCTTGCGCTGCCTGGGCCTCACCGGGCGGCACCCGACCTTCCTGCTGCCGGAGGAGGACCACTGGCTGCTCGTCGATCTGGTCGAGCGGCCCGCCGCCGACCGGGTCACGTTCACCTTCGCGCTCGGCCTGGTCCGCCGCGCCGACCGGGCGGGCCCGGCCCTGCCCGACCCGCGCACCCGGTACGGCTCCGAGGTCTGGCGCGCCAGGATCGGCGAGGTGCTGCCGGTCGGCGAGGACGTCTGGTGGGAGGTGCTGCCCGGGCCGCGCTGGCGGCTGCCGCTGGACGACGCCGTCGCCGCCGTCCGCGACTACGGCCTGCCGGAGCTGCGCCGCCGGGCCGCGGCGGACCGCTCCCCCACCGGCGGGGCGTACCTCTCCCCCGCCGAGCTGGAGGACGTCAACGCCGCGCTGCTGACCGCCTCGGTGGCCCGGGTGCAGCGCGCCGAGCTGGCCGCCGGGGCGCTGGTGCTGACCGGCGCCTGGACCCGGGGCGACGGCGTGGCCCGGACGGTGCTGGCCGGGGCCGCCCGGGGGTTCCTGTCGGCCGGGGACGAGCGGTTCCGGACGGTGCGCTGCCGGGACACCCTGGGGCGGGAGCTGTGGACCTTCGGCTAGAACGGTGCAGGTCAGCGGCCCTGTCATGGGCGGCGCCGTGACACCTGTCATGCGGATCCGGCCACGGACGACACTGCTCTGACGGCGGGTCGGACCGAAAGACTGGAGGCACGACGCGGGCAGGGGCCCGCGGTCACCAGCCGGGGAGGAACCCACCATGAGCAGCCGGACCGTCACCGCCGTCACCGCCGCCGTTCCCACCCGGCCCGTCCGGAGCGCCCAGCAGGTCCTGGACGCCCAGCAGGTCCAGAACGCCCAGGCCGCCGGGGCGCCGAACCCGCTGGTCACCGGGTTGCGCCCGCTCGCCCTCGACGTGCTCGCTCCGCTGGCCGGCTACTACCTGCTGCACTCGGCCTGCGGCCTGAGCGAGTTCGCCGCGCTCGCCTGGAGCAGCGTCTTCCCGGCCGGCCGGACCCTCTTGGGCCTGCTGAAGGAACGCAGCCTCAACCTGTGGGCCGCGCTGATGCTGGCGGTCAACCTGGCGGGCCTGGCGCTCACCTTCGTCACCGGCGACGCCCGGATGATGATCGCCAAGGACGGCGGGCTGAGCGGCACCGTGGCGCTGGCGATCCTGGTCTCGGCGGCGGTCGGCCGGCCGGTGATGACCCCGATGCTGATGCCCTTCGTCACCAAGGGCAAGCGGGACCGCACCGCCGCCTGGCAGCGGCTGGTCGAGGGGCGGGCGGCGGCCTCGAGGGCCTTCCGCCGCCACGAGCGGGTGTTCGCCGGGATCTGGGGCACCGCGCTGCTGGCCGAGTGCGCGGCCCGGGTGGTCGGCGCCTTCACCCTGCCGGTGTCGACCATGGCCTGGCTGTCCACCGTGTTCCTGATCGGCGCGATCGTGGCCGGTTCGATGGTCGGTCAGATCGCGACCGACCCGATCGAGAAGCTGGTCGCCGCCGAGACCGAGGCACCCACCGCCGCCTGAGCCCCCGTCGGGCCTCGGTACGAACCATCCGTCCACCGAGCGAACTGCGGGTGCCCTGGGTTCGAACGATCAGGAACCATCGGGATCTCCCGGGAGTCTTGATAACGAGGGGGTAACGGTACCCCCGACCGAGGAAACGGGGAGCCCACCATGCGGACCGACGCGCTGACCACCACCGAGGACCGCACCCTCGCCTGGGACGGCTGCCTGAACGTCCGCGACCTGGGCGGTCTGCCCACCGCCTCCGGCAAGCCGACCGTCCGCGGCGCGATAGCCCGGGCGGACAACCTGGACCGCCTGACCCGCGAGGGCTGGGACGCCCTCCTCGACCACGGCGTCCGCACCGTGGTCGACCTGCGCAACGCCGAGGAGTACAAGCCGCTCCTCCCGCTCCCCGAGGGCGTCGAGCTGGTCCGCGTCCCGCTGGACGAACTGGCCGGCCCCGCCTGGTGGGAGACCCACGGACGACTGGACGGCACCCCGCTGGCCTTCCGCCCGTACCTGGAGCACTGCCCGCACGCCGCCGCCGCACTGGTCACCGCGATCGCCGGGGCCCGACCCGGCGGACTGGTGGTGCACTGCGGCGCCGGCCGTGACCGGACCGGCCTGGCCGCCCTGCTGCTGCTCGCCCTGGCCGGGGTCGACCGGGCCGCGATCGCCGAGGACTACCTGCTGAGCGCCCCCAACGTCCGCCCGCTGTACGGGATGCTCGGCCTGCCGGACCCGTACCGCCGGATCGACGCGGCGCTGGCCGAGGCCGGGACCACCGCCGAGGCCGCCCTCGCGGACGCCCTCGACGGGCTCGATCCGGCGGGCTACCTGCTCGCGGCAGGGGTCACGCCCGCCCAGATCGCCGCCGTCCGGGACCGGCTGCTGACGGGGGCGTAGGGCCTCCGACCGGGGGTGTCACCCTCCGGCAGAACGTTCGATGAGGCGTTCGACGGAATGCGGACGCAGACTACCCACCAGTAGGCGTCAACCGATGGTTGACGATCCTCGGATCGACAACCTACGGTTGACGCATGGAGAATCCCGTTGTTCCCAACACCACTCCGCTGCGCCTCGACGACCTGATCGCCGCGATCAAGAAGGTCCACGTCGACGCGCTCGACCAGCTCTCCGACGCGGTCATCGCCGCCGACCACCTCGGCGACCTCGCCGACCACCTCATCGGCCACTTCGTGGACCAGGCCAGGCGCTCCGGCGCCTCCTGGACCGACATCGGCCGCAGCATGGGCGTCAGCAAGCAGGCCGCCCAGAAGCGCTTCGTCCCCAAGGACCCGGGCGCCCCGAACGACCTCGACCCCAGCCAGGGGTTCGCCCGGTACACGCCCCGGGCCCGCAAGGTCGTGGTGGCCTCGCAGGAGGAGGCCCGGCGGGCGAACAACCCCGAGATCACCGCCGAGCACATCCTGCTCGGCCTGCTCGCCGAGCCCGAAGGCATCGGCCTCAAGGCCCTCACCGCCCAGGGGGTCACCCCGGAGGCCCTCCGGACGGCGGCCACCGCCGCGCTGCCGAGCGCCGTCGAGCAGACGGTGCCCGCACTGATCCCGTACGACGCGCGGGGCAAGAAGGTGCTGGAGCTGACCTTCCGCGAGGCGCTCAAGCTCGGACACAACTACGTCGGCACCGAGCACATCCTGCTCGCCCTGCTGGAGCTGGAGAACGGCGAGGGCGTGCTCGCCGGGCTCAGGGTCGACAAGACCGAGACCGAGACCTTCGTCTCGGAGGCCATCGCCGCCATCGTCGCCGCCCGGGACGCCGAGCCCGAGCAGCGGTGAGACGCTCCGCACCGACCGTGCCCCGGGCGGAACTCCCGCCCGGGGCACGGTACTTGCCGATGACGGCCTAGAAGCCGGAGACGCGGGTGGTGACGATCCGGACCCGGCCGTCGACGGCCGCCTCCAGCGCCGCCCGCAGCCGGACCGAACGGGCCGGACCGAGCAGCTCCAGGGCCTCGTCCAGCGGGGCCCAGCGGTGGGCGTCCAGCTCGCCGGCCGGAACGGTCACCGGGGTGCCGTCCGGGACGGTGCCGAAGTCGAACATGAAGTGCTGGGCCGGGTGGTCGAGTTCGTCCGACGGGTGGGTCCAGGAGATGGCCAGCAGGTCGCCGGCCTCCCGCACGATGCCGGTCTCCTCCTCCAACTCCCGCGCGGCGCACTCGACCGGGCCCTCGCCGAGATCGATCGTCCCGCCCGGGAACTGCCAGTGCTCGCGGTACCCGGCCTTCACGATCAGGATCCGGCCCGACTCGTCGCGCAGCAGGCAGCCCGCCCCCGCGTAGATCCGGGGCAGGGACGCCAGCCACTCCTCGCGGGGTCTCAAGGGCTCAGCCGTCACGGTGTTCCTCCTGGGGCAGGGCGGTTCGGTCGGGCCCCACTCTGCCACCGCGCCGTGCTCCTCATCGCGTCGCGAGCCGTCATCGCCGCACTCCGCCACCTCACTGCGGGCCGCACCTCGCTGCGGGCCGGACCGATGAGTCCGGCGCCCGGCAACGGTCCAACCCGCATGGAGAGCACCGCGAACGAAGCCGTACTGAGCTGCGACCTGGGCGCCCTGACCGCCCCCGACCTGGCCGTCGTCGACGCCCTCGCCCGGCTGCGGCTGGCCGCCGCCCGGCACCGGGTGCGGGTGGTGCTACTGAACACCGCCGGCCCGCTGCGCGAACTGCTGGCGTTCAGCGGGCTCGCGGCGCTGCTGCCGGGAGCGGCCGATCCGCTCGACCCGGCCGATCCGCTCGACCCGTTCGACCCGTTCGACCCGGCCGGGTCACTCGGGTCACTCGGCGGGGAGCCGGGCCGGGAGGCCGAACAGTGGGAACAGCACGTCGGTGTCGAGGAAGTTGGTGAGCCCGGTGATCCGGCCCCCTGACACCTCCGGCACGATCAGCGCCCACGGCTCGTGCCCACCCTCCGGGCTCGGCCGGTACTGGGCCAGGGCCGGGCCGCCGTTGGCCGTCACCGCCAGCAGCCGGGAGCCCCGGCAGCCGTGCCCCGGGCCGAGCATCCAGGCCCGGACCTCCCCCAGACCGCGCAGCCACATCGAGAACGGCGGCATGTTGAGCGTGACGTCCTCGTGCAGCAACTCGGCCAGGCCGTCCATGTCGTACGCCTCGAAGGCGCGGACGTAGCGGTCCAGCAGCGCGCGGTGCGCGTCGTCCAGCGCGGGGGCCGGGCGAGCGGCGGAGGCGTCCGAGGCGAGCACCGCGCGGGCGCGCTGCAGCGCGCTGTTGACGGAGGCGACCGTGACGCCCAGCAGTTCGGCCACCTCGGCGGCCTTCCAGCCGAGCACCTCGCGCAGGATCAGGACCGCCCGCTGCCGGGGCGCGAGCCGCTGCAGCGCGGCGACGAAGGCCAGTTTCACCGACTCGCGCTGGGCGGCCACCTCCGCCGGGTCCCCCGTCTCGGGGAGCAGCCGGCCGTCCGGCGCCGGGCCGATCCACGTCACCTCGGGCAGCTGGGTGCCATGGGCGGTGGCCACCGTCACCGGGCCGGCGAGATCCATCGGACGGGCCCGGCCGTTGCGGCCGTTCAGCGCGTCCAGGCAGACGTTGGTGGCTATTCGGTACAGCCAGGAGCGCAGCGCGGCCCGCCCCTCGAAGCCCTTGTGCCCGCGCCAGGCCCGGACCATGGTCTCCTGCACCGCGTCCTCGGCCTCGAAGACCGAGCCGAGCATCCGGTAGCAGTAGCCGGTGAGTTCGGTGCGGTGCCGCTCCAGCTGGAGCTCGACCGGCTCCTCCGTGATCACATCGGACATGGTGTGCCCCCGTTGTCCCGCCGCGTGCTGGTGAACGGGACGAACGTAGCGCACGGCACTGACAGCCCCCCGGGGCTGCCGGGAAAGGTGGTTGAGCACGCGTCAGGGGCGGGCGCCGGGTTCGGCGGCGTCCGCCCCGACGGGGCCGTGGGTCAGTGGGCGGAGTGCTTCTCCGCGCCGCGGTGCCGGTGGCCCTTGAGTTCCGCGTGCATCGCCGGGGCGGAGTGCGGCAGCGCGGACGCCGCGTCGCGCCCGCCGTGGCGGAAGGCGTCCGCGGAGGGGGGGTTCCCGGCGGCCGAGGACACCGCGCCGGAGCTGGGCTTCGGGCCGAGCCGGCCCGGCGAGGTCGCCATGCCGCGGCGTTCCAGCAGTTCCTGGGTGCCCTGGCGGAGCTGGGCGGTGCCGCTCGCCGTTAGCTTGGTCATCGTCGGCCTCCCTTCGGCGACCGCGGCCGGGCGGGTGCCGGCCGGAGGGGCCGCTCGGGTGTGTATGTCCGAATTTTACCGGGGTCGGGCATCGGTGCCACCGATGAGGTCGAGGACCGGGCCCGGCCGGTTCAGCCCATGAGCTCGTGGACGTAGCACCAGCGCCAGTCCTCCCCCGGCTCGTAGGACCGGATCACCGGGTGCGAGGTGTTGTGGAAGTGCGCGGTGGCGTGCCGCTGCGGCGAGTTGTCGCAGCAGCCGATGTGGCCGCAGTCCAGGCAGACCCGCAGGTGCACCCAGTCCCGGCTGCCTTGGGCCAGGCAGTCCGCGCAGCCGTCGGTGGGCGGGGCGGGCTCGATGTCCCGGGGGGCCATGGCGAGGTCTTCGCAGGCACTCATGGTGGAAGGCTATGACGGCACGGGCCGGGCCGCCCGCTCAGGACGTCTCGGACGCCTCGGACATCTCGGAGGCCCCGGACGTCTCGGAGGCCCCGGACGTCTCGGAGGCCCCCGACGTCTCGGAGGCCCCGGAGGCATCCGGAACCGTGCCGGAGGCCGTCCAACTCGCCAGCAGGGCCAGCTTCTGGGCGGTGGCCGAGCCCGGCGGCGCGGTGTAGACGACCAGCACCTGGTCCGGCGAACCGTTGACGGCCAGGGTCTCGTACCCGAAGTCGAGCTCGCCGACCAGCGGGTGCCGCAGCAGCTTCACCCCGCTGGTCTTCTCCCGCACCAGGTGATCCGCCCAGAGCCGGCGGAACTCCTCGCTGCGCACCGACAGTTCGCCCACCAGGGCGGCCAGGGCGGGATCGTCCGGGTACAGCCCGGCGTCCCGGCGCAGTTGGGCGACGGTCTCGGCGGCGACCGCGTCCCACTGGCGGTAGAGGGCGCGGGTGGCCGGGTCGAGGAAGCCGTCCCGGGCCTGGTTGGGCGGGGCACCGGGCTTGCGGCCCGCACGCCCGGAGAAACCGTTCACGGCGTCGCCCAGGGCGTTCCAGGCCAGCACGTCCATCCGGCGGCCCAGCACGAAGGCCGGCACCCCGGTCATCAGCTCCAGCAGCAGCCGCGTCCCCGGACGGACCAGTCGGTCCCCCCGGACCTTGGCGGGCGCCGCCTTCGGCGGGCGGTTCAGCGACCGCAGGTGCGCCGCCTCCACCTCGTCCAGCCGCAGCACCCGGGCCACCGCGTCCAGCACCGCGTCCGAGGCACTCCCGCCGCGGCCCTGCTCCAACCGGATGTAGTAGTCCACGCTGACCCCGGCGAGCTGCGCCACCTCCTCCCGCCGCAGGCCCTGCACACGTCGGCGGCCGTGCGCGGGCAGGCCCACCTCCTCCGGCTGGATCCGGGCCCGGCGCGAGCGGAGGAAGTCCCCCAGGGTGTTCTCCATGCCAGGCAGGGTAGCCCCGGGGCGGCGACCCGAGGGTGGTACTGGCTTTCCCAGGAAAGCCTTGCCCGGGAAGGCGGTTCCCGGGTGGAGCTCAGCCCTGGGTGGGCGCGCGGAACCGCCGCAGAGTGGTGGACGTCAAGCCGCCGACCCCCTCCAGGAGTCCCCGATGAGCTACCCCGCCCTCGCCACCCGCACCGCCGTCGTCACCGGAGCCGCCAGCGGCATGGGCGCCGCCACCGCCTGGCTGCTCGCCGCCGACGGCGCCCGGGTCGCCCTGCTCGCCCGCCGCACCGACCGGCTCGACGCCCTCGTCGCCGAGATCACCGCGGCCGGCGGACAGGCCCTCGCCGTCACCGCCGACATCACCGACCAGGCCTCCGTGGACGCCGCCGCCAAGACCGTCCACGACGCCTACGGCCCGGTCGACCTGGTGATCAACAACGCCGGGGTGATGCTGGCCAACCCGCTCGCCGACGGGCGGATCGACGAATGGGCCCGGATGATCGACACCAACCTCACCGGCGCCCTGCGGATCATCCGCGCCTTCACCGCCGACCTCACCGCGGCCGGCGCCGACGGCCGCACCGCCGACCTGGTCAACGTCTCCTCCATCGCCTCACACGTGTCCTTCCCCGCCTACGCCGTGTACGGCGCCACCAAGGCCGCGCTCACCCAGCTGTCCACCGCCCTGCGCACCGAACTCGGCCCGCACGACGTCCGGGTCAGCGCGATCGAGCCCGGCCTCACCGACACCGAACTCGGCGGGCACATCGACAACCCGGAGCTGCGCGAAGGCCTCGGCGAGATGTTCGCCGCGATCCCGGCACTCGGCGCGGACGACATCGCGGACCTGATCGCCTACACCGTCAGCCGCCCCCGGCACGTCAACCTGCGCCACCAGGTGGTGCTGCCGACCCGGCAGGCATGACCGGGCAGCGCGGATCCACGCCCTCGGCCCACCGGACGGCATGGGAGCATGCCACCCGTGGCGATCGTGACGGGGAGAACGAACGGCGACACCGGCGGGGGCCGCGGTACGGCCCCGGCCGGGCGGCCGGACAGCGGCGGGGGCACACCCGACGGCAGCGGCGGGGGCACACCCGACGGCAGCGGCGGGGGCATACCCGGGCAGGCCCCCGGCAGCGGCGGAGGCATACCCGGGCAGGCCCCCGGCAGCGGCGCGGGCGCCCCCGGGCAGCCGGACGGACCGCGCCGACGGGCCAGGCCGCTCGCCGAGACCGGCCGGATCCGGCAGCCCGTCGCCCTGATCCGGCTGCTCACCGGCCTGACCGCGATCGTGCTCACCCTGCTGCTCGCCGACTACGCCCGCGCCACCACCGGCGGCTTCGCCGCCGACGTCGCCGAGGCCGCCGCCCTGGTGCCCCGGCCGCTGGCCGGCCTGGCCGGCGGGCTCACCACCGCCGCCGTCCTGCTGCTGCCGGTCGGGCTCGCCGCCCGCCGCCTGCTCGGCCCGGACCGGCGGCGCGCCCTCCAACAGGTCTCCGACGGGCTGCTCGCCGCCGTCACCGCGTACGGCGCCACCCTCGCCCTCGGACTGTGGGCCGACGACCTCGCCCCCGCCTCGCTGCTCACCGCACTCACCCAGCGGCTGCCCGCCGACACGCTCGGACACACCGAACCCGTCTACGGCTACCTGGCGCCCGTCCTCGCCTTCATGACCGCCTCCGGCAGCCGCGAACGGCGCCTGCCGTGGGCCGTCCTCGCGCTCTCCGGCCTCGCCGGACTGGCCAGCGGCTACGCCACCCCCACCGCGCTGCTGCTCGGCCTGCTCATCGGCTGGACCGGCGCCCACGGCACCCTGTACGCCGTCGGCACCCCGGACCCGCGACCCCGGCCCGGGGAGGTCCTGCGGGCCCTGCGGGACAGCGGACTGCGGCCCGTCGAGGCCCTCCCCGCCGGGCCGGACCGCTACCTGGTCCGGCAGGCCGACGGCCGGCCCGAACTCGACGTCCAGCTCCTCGACCGGCAGGCCGTCACCGCCGCCGCCGTCCAGCGCGCCTGGCGCCGCCTGCGACTGCGCACCGCCCCGCACCCCCGTGCCCTGCGTTCACCGCGCACCGGGCTGGAACACGAGGCCCTGGTCACCTACGCGGCCCTCGCCGCCGGAGTCCGCACCCGCCGCATCGCCGCCACCGCCGGCCTCGGCCACGACACCGCCCTCATCGCCTACGAGCACCTCGCCGGCCGGCCCCTGGACCAGCTCGACGACGCGGAGGTCACCGACGGCCTGCTCGCCGACGCCTGGCACCAGCTCGCCCTGCTCCAGCGCCGCGAGATCGCCCACCGCGCCCTCGTACCGTCCTCCCTGCTGGTCGACGACGGCGGCGCGGTCCACCTGGTCGACTTCGCCGACGGCGACATCGCGGCGAGCGAACTCGTCCTGCGCTGCGACATCGCCCAGCTGCTCACCACCCTCGCGCTCCGGGCCGGCGCCGCCCGCGCCGTCCGCACCGCCACCGCCGTCCTCGGCCCCGACACCCTCGGCGACGCCCTGCCGCTCCTCCAGCCGATCGCCCTCGCCCGCTCCACCCGGCAGGCCCTCAAGCACCGGCCGGGCGGCAAGGCCGCGGGGGCGGCCGCGCCGGACGGCGACGCGGGGGCACGGCTGCGGGCGGAGGCGGAGGCGAAGGCGGACGGCGACGGACGGGCGGACCGCGCTGCGGCTGCGGCTGCGGCTGCGGCTGCGGCTGCGGCTGCGGCTGCGGCTGCGGCTGCGGCTGCGGCTGCGGCTGCGGCTGCGGCTGCGGCTGCCCCGGACACCGGGGCGAACACCCCGGACACGGCCGATCGCACGACCGTCGAACACCTCGCCGGGACGACGGCCGGGCCGGACGGTGGCACGGGCAGCGCCACCGTCCCCACCGGCACGCACCCCACCGCACCGGTCGGGGGGCTGTTGGAGGAGATCCGGGCTGAGGTGTCGCGCGGACGGCCGGAGGTGCTGGGGCGGCCGGTGCGGCTGGAGCGGGTGCGGCCTCGGACGCTGCTGGCCGTGGTGGGCGGGGTGATGGCCGGGTGGCTGCTGATCCCGCAGTTCTTCGCGACCGAGGACAACCCGGTCGCGGCGCTGGCGGACGCCGATCCGTGGTGGCTGGTGCTGGCGCTGGTGGCGGCCGGGTGCAGCCACGTGGCGGCGGCGATGGGCTTCGTCGGGTTCGTGCCGGAGCGGCTGGAGTTCCGCAACGTGGTGCTGGCGCAGGTGGCCGGGGCGTTCGTGAAGCTGGTGTCGCCCGGGGGCGTCGGCGGGATCGCGCTGAACACCCGGCTGCTGCAGCGGGCCAACATCCCCACCGCGCAGGCGCTGTCCAGCGTCGGGGTGGGGCAGTTGATCGGGCTGGTACTGCACCTGTTGCAGCTGGGGGCCTTCGTCTACCTGCTGGACCTGCAGCCCGGCGGTTCGGAGCTGGACGCGCTGCCCGCGGTGGTGGGCGGGCTGGCGGTGGCGGCGGTGCTGCTGGCGGTGGTGTGGGCGATCCCGCCGGCCCGGCGGTGGCTGGCGGCGCGGCTGCGGCCGTTGACGGCCGAGGTGCTGCCGCGGCTGCTGGACCTGCTGCGCAACCCGGGGCGGCTGGCGGTGGGGGTGGCCGGGCAGCTGCTGGTGTCGCTGTGCCTGATCGCCTGCCTGTACTGCTGCATCCGCGCGATCGGCCGGGTGCCGTCCTTCGCCCCGGTGGCGGTGGTGTTCCTAGTGGGCAACGCGGCGGGCAACGCGGCGCCGACCCCGGGCGGGGCCGGCGCGGTGGACACGGCGCTGGTGTTCGGGCTGGAGCAGACCGCGTCGATGGAGAAGGGCGGGGCGTTGGCGGCGGTGGCGCTGTTCCGGCTGCTGACGCTGATCCTGCCGGTGCTGCCGGGCTGGGCTGCGATGACCTGGTTGCAGCGCCGCAAGGCGCTGTAGGGGCCGGACACCGGGTTCAGCGGTAGTCGTCCTCGTCGAGCTGGACGACCCGGCTCTGCTCGGCGGCGTCGGCGACGTCGGTGGCGGGGTCGGCGCCGACGGCGCGACGCTCGGCGACCTCGTCGTACTCGTCGCCGGTGGGGGCGTCCTCGTCGGGCTCGACGGCCTCGACGGCCTCGTCGATCAGGTAGTCCTCGTGATTCTGCGGCATGGCGTCCGTCCTCACTGTCGGGAGGCTCCCAGGGCCCGGATGGCGGTACTGGCAGTATCCGCCGCCGGGCGCGCGGACGCGATGTGCCGGGGCCGCTCCGGCGTGTTGTCCGGGGCGGAATTGACCCACGGATCCCGCAGGTGAATGACCCATGGAAGGGGTTCATTCCGCTCCTAGGGTTCTACCCATGACGACGAACGACACCACCGCCACCCCCGCCCGCCGCCTCGACCACGCCCGCACCGCCCCCAAGGTGTTCCGCGCGATGATCGCCCTGGACGCCGCCGCCCGCGAGGGTCTGGACCCGGCGCTGGTCGAGCTGGTGCAGATGCGCACCTCGCAGCTCAACAACTGCGCGTACTGCCTGGACATGCACACCAAGGACGCCCGCAAGGCCGGCGAGACCGACGAGCGGATCTACCTGCTGCCGGTCTGGCACGAGGCCCCGGCCGGGGTGTACAGCGAGCGGGAGCGGGCCGCGCTGGCGCTGGCCGAGGAGATCACCCGGATCGGCGGCGGGGTCTCGGACGCGGTGTACGCCCGGGCGGCCGCGCACTTCGCGGAGGCGGAGCTGGCCCAGCTGATCTCGGTGTGCCTCACCATCAACGCCTGGAACCGGATCAACATCGCCACCCGCAGGACCCCGGGCACGCGCTGACCGGCGGGCCCGCTGGTCAGCGCGTGCCCGTGCGGAACGGGCCCCGGGCCACCGGGGGTACGATCGGTGCCAGGCCGAGGGCCCGACCGCACCCACCCGGTGGCCCCCGCGGCCCCGAGGCCCGCACCGACGACGGCCCGCACGAACGACAGGGAAATCATGTCCGGCTCGCACTACTTCTCCAGTGCACCCGAGGTCGCCAGCGAGCGCCGGCCGATCACGGTCTCGCTCCCGGACCTGACCCTCGAACTGACCACCGACACCGGGGTGTTCTCGCACGGCCGGCTCGACCAGGGCACCCGGATCCTGCTGGAGCACGCCCCGCCGCCGCGGGTGCGCGGCCCGATCCTGGACGTCGGCTGCGGCTACGGCCCGATCGCGCTGACCTGGGCGAGCCGCCGCAAGCGGCTGCCGGTCTGGGCGGTGGACGTCAACGAGCGCGCGCTGGAGCTGGTCCGGCTGAACGCCGCGGCGCTGCGGCTGGGCAACGTCCAGGCCGCGCTGCCGGACGACGTCCCCGAGGACCTCCGGTTCGCCACCATCTACTCCAACCCGCCGATCCGGATCGGCAAGGCCGAGCTGCGCGGGCTGTTGACGCACTGGCTCGGCCGGCTGACCCCGGACGGTTCGGCGTTCCTCGTGGTGCAGAAGCACCTGGGCTCGGACTCGCTGCAGAAGTGGCTCAACGAGCAGGGCTACCCGACCTCCCGGGTCGCGTCGGTCAACGGGTTCCGGATTCTGGAAGCGCGGCCCCGCCCGGATTCGGGCGAGGGCACCGAGAGTGGACGGGGAACGACGTCGTGAAGCAGCTGCGCGGGACCGAACTGAAGCGACTGCACCGCTCGTGGCGGCGCAGCAACGAGTTCCGGCTCGCGATGATCCTGGAGAACCTGCAGTCGCCGTTCAACGTCGGCTCGGTGGTCCGGACCGGGGCGGCGATGGGCGCCGAGAAGCTGTACCTGACCGGGGACACCCCGTCGGTGCGCTCCTCCGGCGCGCAGAAGGCCGCGATGGGCACCGACAAGTACCTGAAGGTGGAGCACTTCGAGACCGTCGCCGAGGCGGTCGCGGCGGCCAAGGCCGACGGCTTCAAGGTGGTCGGGCTGGAGCTGGCGGACGACGCGGTGCCGATGTTCGCCGCCGGACTGACCCCGGCGGTGGCCTTCGTGCTCGGGCACGAGGACCGCGGGATCACGCCCGAGGCGCTGGCGCTCTGCGACCAGGTGGTGTTCGTGCCGCAGTTGGGCCGGGTCGGCTCGCTGAACGTGTCGGCGGCGGCGACGGTGGCCTGCTACGAGGCGCGCCGCCAGGGGTACGCGATCAGCGGCACGCCGGACGGGAGCGACGCCGGGGGCGACCTCGGGGACCTCGATGGTCCCGGGGACCTCGGGGACGACGACTGACACGCGATCAGACGGTCTGAAGGGGTGTGCCGAAAGGCCCACCCCTTCCGCGTTTTCCGCCCGGATCCGCTCGGATCCGCCCTGGGATATCTGCCGAACGGCAGATGTGCCGCGGCGGCCCGAGCGGAAGCATTCAGGACGTGACCGAACTCCAGATCCTCGACCTCACCAAGCAGTACCGCGGCGGCAGACGCGCCGTGGACTCCTTCTCGCTGACGCTCCGGCCCGGCGTGCTCGGCCTGCTCGGGGCCAACGGCGCCGGGAAGTCCAGCCTGATGCGCGTCCTGGCCACGGTCACCCGGCCCACCTCGGGGCGGGTGCTGTGGGAGGGGGTGGACATCGCCCGCCGACCCGGAGCACTGCGCCGCACCGTCGGCTACCTGCCGCAGGACTTCGGCGTCTACCCGCAGCTCACCGCCCGCGAGTTCCTCGCCTACCTGGCCGCCGCCAAGGGGCTGCGACGGCGCTCCGCCCGGGCCCGGATCGAGGAACTGCTCGAACTGGTCAACCTCACCGACGCGGCCGGGCAGCGGCTGGGGGCGATGTCCGGCGGGATGCGCCAACGGGTCGGCATCGCCCAGGCGTTGCTCAACGACCCGGCGCTGCTGATCGTGGACGAGCCGACGGTCGGGCTCGACCCGGAGGAGCGGCTGCGCTTCGGCACCCTGCTGAGCGGGCTCGGCGCCGACCGGATCGTCGTGCTGTCCACCCACATCGTCCCGGACGTCGCCGCCACCGCCGACCGGATCGCGGTGATGGGCGACGGGCGGCTGCTGCACCACGGCAGCGCGGAGGAGCTGCTGCGCGGTGCCGAGGGCTCGGTCTGGGAGCTGACCGTCGCCGCCGACCGGCTCCCGCTGCTGCGCTCGCGGTTCCTGCTCGGCGGCACCACCCGCACCCCGCAGGGCGTCCGGGCCCGGGTGCTGTCCCGGCACGCGCCCGAGCCCGGAGCGCAGCCCGTACCGCCCCGGCTGGAGGACGCGTACCTGCTGCTCACCGCCGACTGGGCCGCGCCGGGGCGGGCTGAGGAGGTGGCGGCATGGTGACGCGCACCTGGGCGCTGGCCCTGGCCGACTTCCGGGAGCGTCGGCGGCGGCCCGGCTACCTGGTCGTGCTGCTCGGCACGCTCGCGCTCGGGCTGCTGGCCGCACCGGTGGGCGAATCCCGCTGGCAGGTGTTCCAGGTGACCGACCTGCACGGCCGCTACACCAGCGGCTACGTGGGGACGGTGACGGCGCTCGGCGGCGCGGTGTGGCTCTCGCTGGCCGGCTTCGGGATCGCCCGGGGCACCATCGGGCGGGACGAGCGCAGCGGCGTCGGCGGGCTCCTCGCCGCCACCCCGCTGAGCCGGACCGGGTACCTGGCGGGCAAGTTCGTCAGCAACCTGCTGCTGTTCGGCTCGATGCTGCTGGCCCTGGCCGGGACGGCGCTCGCGGTGCAGCTGCTCAAGGGCGACTCGGACCAGGTGGACGTGGTGCGGCTGCTGCTGCCGTACGTCCTGATCACGCTGCCGCTGCTGGCGGCGGTGGCCGGGTGCGCGGTGCTGTTCGACACCGTGCCGGGGCTGCGCGGCGGGCTGGGGGCGGCGGTCTGGTTCACGGTCTGGCTGGTGGTGGTGCTGGGCGCGCAGGCCGGCGGCGGGCCGGACCTGCTGGGCATGCGGCGGATCACCGCCTCGATCCGGGAGGTGCTCGCGGCGGGCGGGCGGCCGGTCGACGGGGTGGAGTTCGGCGTGGGCCTGACGGCCGACGACCGGGTGCTCGGCACCTTCGACTGGCCCGGCCTCGGGCCCGGTGAGGCGTTCGGACCGGCGGCCACGGGGGTGCTGCTGGTCGGTGCGGCGGTGGGGACCGCGCTGCTCGGGGCGCTCTGGTTCCGGCGCTTCGACGGGGCGCCGGCCCGGCGGGGCATCGGGGCAGCCGGGGCCGTCGCGCCTGGCGGGCCGGGCGGGGCGAGCGGGCCGGGCGGGAGCGCGGCGGTGTCCCCGCCCGGGCCGGTCTTCGGGTCGGCGCCGGCCCGGCTGACCGCTCTCCAGCAGGGGCGCATCGGCTACGACGCGCTGCTCGGGGAGTTGCGGATCCTGGTGCGGGGCCAACGGCTCTGGTGGGCCGGAGCGGCCGTGCTCGCCGTGGCCGCGGCGGGCGTCGCACCGGACGGGCCGAGCCACGCGGTGCTGCCGTTCGCGATGCTCTGGCCGATGCTGCTCTGGGCCCGGATGGGCCACCGGGCCGACGGCGGCAGCATCGACCAGTTGCTCGCCGCCTGCCCGTCCCCGCTGCGCCGGGGGCTGGCCGGGCTGCTCGCCGGGATCGTCCCGGCGCTGGCGGTGGTCGCCGTACCCGCCCTGCGGCTGGCCGGCGCCGGGCAGTCCCGGGCGGCTCTCGGCGCACTCGCGGGCGCCCTGCTAGTCCCCGCCCTGGCGCTGCTCTGCGGCAGCCTCAGCCGTGGCCCCCGGCTGTTCCAGACCGTCTACCCGATGCTCTGGTACGGGATGGTCAACCACGTCTCCGGGCTGGACTTCCTCGGCGTCTCCGGGCAGCGCGCCCCGGCGCCGGCGGCGGTCGCGGGGCTGGCCGCCGCCCTGGCCGCGGCCGCGCTCGCCCTGGACGCGATACGCCACACGGCGCGGTGACACCCCTCGGTGCGCCGGGTGGAGGAGGGGCGGTTCCCCCGCCGGGGGGAGCCGGTCCCTCCCCACGGCGGAGGCCACGGCCGGTGGTCGGCTGGGAGCTTGGAGGGGCCGGGCGACCGCCCGAACTCCTCCGAGACCCACCAGGACCGACCATGCGCAAGCTCACCGCCGCCGTCGCACTCACCACCGCCGTCACGGCCCTCGCCGCCGGGACGGCGGGCACCGCCGCAGCCGCACCCACGTCCGCACCCACGTCCGCACCGGCCCGACACCTCGCCCTGCACGGCTGGACGCTGCTCAACGAGCACGGCCCGGGCCCCAACCCGGGCGAGCGGCTCACCGCCCGGGTCGATGCCCGTACGGTCGACGGCCGTGCCCGGGGGCACGTCGTGGTGCAGCACGTGTTCGAGCGGGAGGGCACCATCCGGGCCGAGTTCGACGTCGACTGCCTGACCGTCGCCGGGAACGGCGCCGTCACGGTGACCGGGCCGATCTCACGGATGGTGCTCACCCCGCTCGGCGGCGAGCCGCAGCCCTTCCAGCCCGGGCAGCATCCCGAGGCGGGCCTGACCTTCTACCCGGCCGACGGGCAGGGCGAGCGCCGGGTCGGCTGGGAACGGACCGACCCCTCGATGCACACCGAGGTCACCGAGTGCGGCGCCGTCCCGGCCGGCCTCTGGGTCATCGACGGCGGCACCGTCCTGCACCGGTAGGCACCGGTAGGCACCGGTAGGCACTATGGGCACCGATGGGCACGGTTGCCACCGTCGCCACCGTTGCCACCGGTAGGCGAGGGCAGGCGGGCGGCGGGCCACGGAGACGGTCAGCCCGGCGTCAGCTGAGCGTCAGCGCCGCGCGCCACCGTAGTGGGCATGACGTCGATCACGGCGGTCTCCAGCTGCCTTCCCGACACCATCCCGATCGCCCGCTTCCAGCAGCGACTCCAACTGACGGACGTTCAGCTGCGGCGCTACCAGCGCTTCTACGGGCTCGCGGAGGTGTGCCGCGACCCGGCGGCCACCGAGACCGAGCTGCTGCTGCGCGCCGCCACCAAGCTGGTCGAGCTGCGCGGCCAGGAACAGCGCGTCAAGTACGTCCTGCAGGCACGCACCATGCCGTCGCCGCTGCCGTACCCGATGACCTCGCTCGGTCCGCTCCAAGCCGAACTCGGCCTGGAGCACGCCGCCGCGTTCGTCGTCTCGCACCACGCCTGCGCCTCCGGCCTGCTCGCCCTGGACCTGGCCGGCACCCTGCTCGCCGCCGACCCGGACCCGGACGCGCTGGCCCTGGTGGTGGCCGGGGAGAAGGCCTGCACCGCCCAGACCCAGTCCATCCCGGACGTCACCGTCATGGGCGAGGGCACCGTGGCCTTCCTGGTGAGCGCGGACCGCTCCGGCCCGGACCGGATGATCGGCTACGCGGCCCGCACCTACCCGCAGTTCGGCGACGAGTTCATCATGAGCGGGACCGCCGCCAAGGAGTTCCAGGAGCTGTACGGGCCGGGCCTGTGCGAGGTGATCGACGCGGCGCTGGCCGAGGCCGACTGCAAGCTGGACGAGTTGGCGCTGGTGCTGCCGCACAACGTCAACCGGCTGTCCTGGATCGGTGTCTGCAAGGAGCTCGGGCTGCCGCTGGACAAGGTCTTCCTCGACCTGGTCGGCGAGACCGGCCACTGCTTCTGCGCCGACCCCTTCATCAACCTGCAGAAGGCCACCGAGCTGGGGCGGCTGCGCCCCGGCGACCGCTACCTGATGACCAGCGTGGGGCTCGGGGCGACCTTCGCCGCCATGGTGTTCGAGCACTGACGAGACCGTCCGGCACGAACGGGGCCGTCGAGCACCGACGGCTCCTTCCCGGACCGAGCGCACACGAGAAATGGACGAGGTCGACATGCACCTTCCCTCCGCCGGCTTCGGCGCGCGACTCAAGCGCGCGGTCTCCGGTTCACCGGACACCCCGCTGGTGTTCCTGGGCAACTTCGAGGTGGAGAACCACTGGGCGCTCGGCGAGCCCGCCCTGCCCCGGGTGGCCTCGCACGCGGGCAGTGCGGTGGTCAACCGGATGGACGAGTTCACCCTGCTGCTCGGCGGCAAGGACGACCACGTCGTACTGAAGACCGCGCCGGACGACGGCTACCGCGGCTACCTGGAGGGCCTCGGCCTCCAGCTGCCCACCGTGCACGTGGTGGCCGGCCAGGACCCGCAGCGCACCGTCAGCGAGGACGCCCTCGCCGACCCGGCCCTGCTCGACGCCCTGGCCGGTCTCACCGCCGACGGCGCCCGGCTGACCGCGCACGGCATCTCCGCCGTCGAGGAGGAGCTGGCCGCCCGCACCGGGCTCCCGCTGGCCGCGCCCGCAGCCGCCGTCTGCAAGCGGGTCAACAGCAAGGTGTACAGCCGCCGCCTGGCCGACGAGCTGGGCATCCGCCAGGCCCGCGGCTGGGCCTGCGAGACCCTGGAGGAGCTGGCGGACGCGGTGGCCGCCGCCGGCGAACTGCTGGACGCCGGGCGGAAGGTGGTGCTCAAGGACGCCTTCGGGGTGTCCGGCAAGGGCATCGTGGTGCTGGACTCCGCGGCCCGGCTGGGCCGGCTGCACCGGATGGCCGTCCAGCAGGCCGAGAAGGCCGCCCGGGCCGCCCAGGACGGGGCCGGGGTGCCGCGCACGGCGCTGGTGGTGGAGGAGTGGGTCGCCAAGCGCTGCGACCTCAACTACCAGTTCACCGTGGGCCGGGACGGCTCGGTGCACTTCGACTTCGTCAAGGAGCTGCTCACCGAGGGCGGGGTGCACAAGGGCCACCGCATCCCGGCCCGGCTGTCCGACCGACAGGTCGCGGAGATCGCCGCGACGGCGCTGCGGCTCGGCGAGCGGCTCGCCGCGGACGGCTACTACGGCGTGGTCGGGGTGGACGCGATGGTCGACCCGGACGAGGGCCTCTACCCGGTGATCGAGATCAACGCCCGCAACAACATGTCCACCTACCAGAACGTGGTGCACGAGGGCGGGCTGGCCGGCCCCGAGGACGTCGCCGTCGCCCGTCACTACCCGCTGCGGCTCACCCGTCCGCTGCCCTTCGCCGAGCTGGCCGAACGGCTGGACGGCCTGCTGCTGGACGAGCCGGTACGGGACGAGCCGGACGGCCCGGCACCCGACGGCGCGCGGCCCGACGGCGCGCGGCCCGACGGCCGGGGCGCGCGGCCCCGCGGCCTGTTCGTCAACAACTACGCCACCGTGAACGCCGCGCACGGCACGGCCGCGGACAGCCCGGAGGGCTTCGAGGGCCGGCTGTACGGCGTGCTGGTCGGCGCCTCCGACGAGGAGATCGCGGCGCTGGACACCGACATCACCCGCCGCCTCGCGGCCTTCCCGGAACGGAGCTGATCGTGAGCGTCGCATTCGAGGTGCAGGGCCTCGGTATCACCGAGCTGGCCGAGGAGTTCGGCACCCCGCTGTACCTGTACGACGGCGAGGAGATCACCACCCGCTTCCGGGGCCTGCGCGAGGCGCTGCACCCCGCGCTGGAGGTCTTCTACTCGCTGAAGGCCAACCCCAACATCTCGGTCTGCGCCCTGCTGCACAGCTGCGGCGCCCGCGCCGAGGTCTCCTCGCTGACCGAGCTGGTCACCGCCCAGCGGGCCGGGGTGAGCCCGCAGGACATCATCTTCCTCGGCCCCGGCAAGAGCCGCGCCGAGGTGGCCGCCTGCCTGGACCAGGGCATCCACGCGATCGTCTGCGAGTCGGTGGAGGAGCTTGGCCTGATCGACGAGCTGGCGGCCGAGCGCGGGGTCACCGCGCGGGTCGCGCTGCGGGTCAACCCGAGCTTCCAGGTCAAGGGTTCGGGCCTGACCATGGGCGGCAAGCCGCGTCAGTTCGGCACCGACGAGGAGCAGCTGCTGGCCGAGGGCCGCGGGCTGGCCACCCGGTACCCGCACGTGCGGCTGATGGGCGTCCAGGTCTACCTGGGCACCCGGATCCTGTCCGAGGAGTCGGTCGTCGAGAACACCCGGCGGATCTTCGACCTGGCCGAACGGCTCTCCGCCGAACTGGACTTCCCGCTGGAGACGGTGGACATCGGCGGCGGCCTCGGCATCGCCTACTTCGACAACGAGAAGGACCTCGACCTCGCCGTGCTGGCCGCCGGGCTCAACCCGCTGGTCGAGGACTTCGCCGAACGGCACCCCGACACCCGGCTGATCATGGAACTGGGCCGCTTCCTGGTCGCCGCCTCCGGCACCTACGTGACCCGGGTGCGCTACACCAAGACCTCGATGGGCGAGAACTTCGCGGTCACCGACGGCGGCACCAACCACCACATGGCGGCGGTCGGCATCGGCTCGTACGTCAAGCGCAACTTCCCGATGGCCGCGCTGGAACGGATGGACGAGCCCGCCACCGAGCCGTGGCACATCACCGGGCCGCTGTGCACGCCCAACGACGTGATCGGCAAGAAGGTCCCGATGCCGCCGCTGCGTGCCGGCGAGCTGATCGGCGTGCAGCGCTCCGGTGCGTACGGTCCGACGGCCTCCCCGGTGCACTTCCTGAGCCACGGCTACCCGGCCGAGGTGCTCGTCCTGGACGGGCGGGCGCACCTGGTCCGCGAGCGCGACGACGTGGGCGCGCTGCTGGCCGGGCAGCGGCTGTACCGGCCGGTCCCGCAGGACGACTGAGCCGCCCGGGACCACCCGGGACCCCACGCACAACCGGCCGTGACCGCGTGACCGCGTGACCGCGTGACCGCAGGACGCCGCACGGCGCAGCACGACACCGCACGACCGCATCCGCCCGCCGACCGGCGGCCGGGACCACAGCGAGGAGCACTCCGTGAGCGACACCACGACCGACCCCAAATTCGTCGACGCCGTCCGCAAGGGCCTCTCGGAGGTCCTCAACAAGGACGTCTCCGGCGCAGACGAGAACGTCCGCCTCTTCGACGAGCTGGGCCTGGACTCCAGCAGCGCGCTCGAACTCCTCATCACCATCGAGGAGATCCTCGACCTCCAGTTCGACGCCGACGAACTGGACATGACCCACTTCGAGACGGTCGGCGCGCTGGCCGGCTTCGTCGCCGGGGAAGCGGGCGCCTGAGCATGTTCCGCGCGACCGCAGCGGTCCGGCGCCCGCAGCCGGTCGGCCCGGCTGCCCTTCCCCGGCTGGTCCGGGCGGCCCGGTACGCCCCCACGGGCCCGAGCGCCCCGTACCGGCCGGAGGACGCGCGGGAGGAGTTCTACGCGGAGCTCGGGGCGCCGTACCGGGCCCCCTTCGACCGCGCCCAGTTCGCCGCCGCCGGGCGGCGCACCTCGGTGGAGCTGGCCTACGGCGCCCTGGACGCGCTGGGGCCGCTGGACGCCGGGGACGCCCCCGAGGTGGCGGTGATCGCCTACGCCGCACCGGACTTCGAGCACACCGAGCTGGTCGCCTCCTGCGTCCAGCGGCGGCTGCCGGGCGGCCCGCTCGCCTTCGCGCTGTCCGACCAGGGCCGGCTGGCGCCGTTCAGCGCGCTGCGGGTGGCCGTGGAGTACGCCCGGCGGTGCGGCTGGTCGCGGTTGCTGCTGCTGGCCGTGGACCAGGGCACCCAGCCGTTCCCGCTGCCCGCCGGCTCCCCGGCCGGCCTGGACGGCGACGCCGCCGTGGCGCTACTGCTGCACTGGGACGGCGGCGACCGCCCGCTGGGCGGGCAGGCCCTCGGGCGGCCCGGATCCGCCCTGTTCGCGCACTGGCCCGCGGGCGCCGCCCTGGTGGCCGGCGCCGGTCTCGCCGGAGGACCTGAACTACCGGCACACCAGGGCCCGTTGACCAAGGGGGCGGCCGGACGGCCGGCCACCGGGAGCTGGTCCGCACTGCTCGACGCCGTCGCCGGAACCGACGCCGTCGCCGGAACCGACGCCGGACCGGGCACCGGCACCGCGACAGGGACCGACGCCGACCACCGCCAGGTGGTGGTCGCCGACTACGACCGGGACCGCGACGCCCTGGCCTACTGCACGCTCGACACGGGGGAGTGGAGACACAGATGACCGTTCCGGCCGAGGTCCAGGAGCACTGGCGCGAGGCGAGGGCCGGTGCGCGCACCGACGGCCTCGTACCCGCCCTCACCCTGCTGTCCCGCGCGCTCTCCCCGGGCGCGCCACCGCGCGGCCCCCGCGGACACGCCGTGGTGCCGCGCGAACTCCTCGACGGCTACGGAGACTTGCCGGCCGAGGAGGCGCCGGGCCCGCTGCCGGGGCTCGCCGTGCTGCACCCCGCCCCCGCTCCCCGGACCCCGGCCGGCCCCGATCCCGATCCCGGCCTCGACCCCGATCCGGGCTCCGACCGGGCCGATCCGGGCCCCCGGCCCTGGGACACCGGACTGGCCTGGCTGCGGCTCGGACACTCCGAGCGGCTGCGCGAGGCCTGCGTCGCCTACCTCGACGCCCGCCGGGTCGAGGGCACCTCGCTGCTGCTGCAGCAGCTGGTCAAGGGCGCGCTCGCGGACGCCCTGATCGAACAGCTGGAGATCGCGGGCGTGCTCGACGACCTGGCCGAGGCGGACGGGGAGTGCGACCCGTGCTCCCCCGCCCACCCGCTGGACACCCGCGCCCTCGCCCGGCTGCAGGCGCAGATCACCGAGGTCGACCGCGCCCTGCTGCGGCTGCTCGGCGCCCACGGCTTCACCGCCGAGGGACCCGGCCGGGAGGCCTACGCCTCCGAGCTGCTCGCCGACGTCTACTGCGGCCGGCCCGGTCCCGTCGCCCACCACCACGACGCTCCGGTCGACCACCTCGCCGACGCTCCCGTGGCCCCCTTCCTCGCCGCGCTCCCGGCCCAGCGCACCGACGCTCGCCCGGCCCAGCACCTCGACGCGCCCGGAGGCGTCAGATGACCATCCTGCCGAGCCAGCTCCGGAGCGCCCGCCGCCACGTCCGCGCGTGGGCCGACGACCTGCGCGCGGGCGCCCTCGAACTGGACCGCGACCCCGAGGCCGTCCACCACTACCTGGACCTGCCCGCCGTCCGCTTCCTGGCCGGCCATCTGACGCCCCCCGGCTGGGAGCGCGCGGGCACCGAGCCCGGCAGCGGCCCCGCACACGGCCTGGCCACCCTGGAGCGGGCCGTGGTGAGCGAGGAGCTGGCCCGCGGCGACGCCGGGATGCTGCTCGGCTCCCCCGGCGCGTCGATGACCGGGGTGCTACTGGGCGTGCTCGGCAGCCCGGCCCAGCGGGACTGGGTCTACGGCCGCCTGGCCGACCGCCCGTGCTGGACCTCCTTCGCCCTCACCGAACCGGACCGCGGCTCCGCCATCGGCGAGATGAGCACCACGCTGACCCCGCTGGGCGACGGCTCCTACCTGCTGGACGGCGAGAAGCGCTACGTCGGCAACGCCGCCCGCGCGGAGCTGGGCGCCGTCTTCGCGCGGGTCGCGGGCACCGAGCGGCTCGGCGTGCTGGCCGTCCTGGTGGACACCGCCGACCCCGGCTACCGGGCCGAGCCGATACCCACCCTGGGCCTGCGCGGGGTGCAGCTGTGCCGGGTCACCTTCGACCGGGTGCACGTTCCGGCCGAGCGGGTGCTCGGCGCCCACCTGTCGCCGACCCGGCGCGGGATGTGGGGCATCGTCTCGGTCTTCAACCGGCTGCGGCCGACCGTCGCGGCGATCGCCCTGGGGATCGCCCGGGCCGCGCACGACTACATCGGCGAGAACCGCAAGGAACTGTGCGGCGCTGAGCGGGACGCCTACGAGGCACTGGGCCGACGGATCGACGCGGCCCGGCAGTTGACCTACCGGGCCGCCCTCGCGGTGGACCGCCGGCCCTCCGACGGGTACCTCGCCTCGGCGGCCAAGGCGCGGGCCTGCCAGGTGGCCGAGGAGGTCACCCTGCGCGCGCCCGGCTTCTTCGGCCCCGGTGCCCGGCTGGACCACCCCCTGCTGGACAAACTCGCCCGGGACGCCCGGGGCGTGGAGTTCATGGAGGGGACCAGGAACATCCAGAAGCTCAACCTCTTCCAGGGGCTGCACACCGGAAAGGTGGACCGGCTCTGAACGGGACCGGACAGGCCGTCGAGATCTGGCGCATCCCGCTGACCGGAGGACGGCCGGACTCCGCGGCGGGGTCCGAACGGCCGGATCCCGCAGCGGAGTCGGAGCTCGCGGCGCTGGAGCGGCTGCTCGACCCCGAGGAGCGGGCCCGCGCCCGCAGCGGCCGGCTGCCCGGGCTGCGGCGCCGCTTCGTCGTCGCGCACGCCGCCACCCGGATCCTGCTCGGCGCGCGGCTGGGCCGCCCGCCGGAACGGCTGCGCTTCAGCCGCGGCCGCTGGGGCAAGCCGGCCGTGGCGGACGCGCCCGGCGTGCACTTCAGCCTGTCCCACTCGGGGGAGCTGGCGCTGCTCGCGGTGGCCCCGCGGCCGGTCGGGGTGGACGTCGAGACGGTCCGCTCCGGCCGGGACGTGGACCGGCTGTCCCGGCGCTTCTTCCCTTCCCAGGAGCGGGAGTTGGTGGCCCTGGGCGGCCGTCCGGCGTTCGCCCGGCTGTGGACCAGGAAGGAGGCCTGCGTGAAGGCCTCGGGCGGCCGGCTCACCGAGGGCCTGGCCCTCCCGGTCGCCCACGCCGCCACCCAGGCCACGGTACGGATCCCGGACGTCCCGGACGCCCCCGCCCCGGCGGGACTGGCCGGCCCCTGGCGGGTCGCCGACCTGCCGCTGCCGGAGGCGCCGGAGCCGTACGCGGGGTCCGTCGCGCTGTTGGGCGCCGAACCCTTCGCCGTGTCGTGGGGCCTGTGGTATCCATGAGCACCCGCGGACTCCGGTCCGACGCGGTGACAGCGGGACGGCGAGGCCGGGTGTCAAGTAGAAGAAACTCCCCCTCGAATCGGCGTAGTTGTACCCGTGGTCGCGGGTCGGATCGTCATTAGATTTCTCGGTACGAACGCACACCGTGCCGCACGGCCGGACCCCTGGTCCGGCCGGTGCCCGGGCCGGGCGACTGCGCCGAGAAGGAGGGGAACGTGATCGTGGAAGGCAGGAACGTGATCACCAGGGCGGCCCGGTGGAGCGCGGTCCACCCCTGGTGGGCGATCGCGCTCTGGGTGGCGTTCGTGGTCGGCGCGCTGGTGGTCGGCGGCCTCACCGGCACCCGGCAGGCGACCAACTCCGACCTCTCCATCGGCCAGTCCGGCCGGGCCGCCGCGATCGCCCGGACCGGCGGCCTCCAGGAGCGGGCCGTGGAGAACCTGCTGGTCAGCTCCTGGGACGGCGGGCGGCTCGACCCGGTCCGGGCCCAGGCGGCGGTGGACAACGCCACCCGCGGCCTGAGCCGCCTCACCGGAATCGCCTCGATCGGCGCGCCGCAGTCCGCCCCGAACGGCGCCGCCCTGCTCGTACCGGTCACCCTCGACGGGGATCCGGAGACCGCCGCCGACCGGGTGCAGCCGCTGCTGGACACCGTCGACGCCGCCCGGCAGGACCACGGCGACGTACGGATGGAACTGGTCGGCTCCGGTTCGATCAAGGCCGGGCTGGACGACATGCTCAGCAGGGACCTCGGCAAGGCGACCGTGCTCAGCCTGCCGGTCACCCTGCTGGTGATGGTCTTCGTCTTCGGCGCGATCGTCGCCGCGAGCGTGCCGGTGGTGCTCGGCCTGTCCTCGGTGCTGGCCGGGCTCGGGCTGTGGGGCGTCGCCTCGCAGGTCGTCCCGGACTCCGGTCCGGTGACTCCGTTCATCGTCCTGATGGGCATGGCGATCGGCGTGGACTACTCGCTGTTCTACCTCAAACGCCAGCGCGAGGAACGGGCGCTGGGCAGCGACAACATCGACGCGATCGAGATCGCGGCCGCCACCTCCGGGCACTCGGTACTGGTCTCCGGGGTGGTGGTGCTGGTCTCGATGGGCGCGCTCTACCTGGCCGGACACGTCGCCTTCGAGTCGATGGCGACCGGCGCGGTGATCGTGGTGTCGATCGCCATCATCTCCTCGCTGACGGTGCTGCCGGCCATGCTGTCCCGCTTCGGCCGCTACCTGGACACCCCCCGGGTTCCGCTGGTGTGGCGGCTCACCCAGAAGGGCGGGGTCAAGCCCCGGCTCTGGTCGACCATGCTCAAGCCCTCGCTGCGCCACCCGGTGATCGCCCTGGTGGCCTCGGTGGCGGCGCTGCTGCTGCTCGCGCTGCCCGCACTCGGGCTCAAGCTCAAGGCCACCGGGATCGACGACCTGCCCCGGTCGATCCCGGCGATGCAGTCGTACCAGCGGCTGACCGAGTCCTTCCCGAGCCAGCCCGACACCCACCTGGTGGCGGTGCGGGTGCCGCCCGGCGAGCGCGCCGAACTCGGCCCGGCCGTCGACGAACTGGTCCGGCGGACGCTGACCGACGACCTCTTCGTCCACGACCCGGCGCCGGTGGTGCGGACCTCGGCGGACGGCACGGTGGCCACCGTGGCGATCGGCACCCGGTTCGACAGCGGCTCGGACCAGGCCCGCGCCTCACTGGCCAGGCTCCGCGAGGACCTCGCCCCGAAGACCCTCGGCGCCGTCGCGGGCGCGCGGTTCGCGGTGGGCGGCAGTGACGTGGCCTATGACGTGGACTACCGGGCGAACGTGATGGACAAGATGCCCTGGGTGCTCGGGGTGGCGCTGGTGCTGACCTTCCTGGTGATGGCGCTGGCCTTCCGCTCGATCGTCCTGGCGCTGATCACCGTGGCGCTCAACCTGCTCTCCACCGCGGCCTCGTTCGGCGTGCTCGCGCTGATCTTCCAGCACACCTGGGCCGAGGACCTGCTGCACTTCGAGTCCACCGGCCGGGTGGTGGCCTGGATGCCGCTGATGCTGTTCGTGATCCTGCTCGGGCTGTCGATGGACTACCACGTCTTCGTGGTCAGCCGGATCCGGGAGGCGGCGCGCGGAGGGCTGTCGCTGCGGGAAGCGGTCGAGCAGGGCATCACCCGCACCGCCGGGGTGGTCACCAGCGCGGCTGCGGTGATGGTCTGCGTGTTCGCGCTGCTGGCCTCGCTCAACTACATCGAGATGAAGCAGATGGGCGTGGGGATGGCCTGCGCGGTGCTGCTGGACGCGACGGTGATCCGGATCGTGGTGCTGCCGGCGATGATCACCCTGCTCGGCTGGAAGACCTGGTGGCCCTCCCGGCTGGCCCGTCAGTCGTCCGCCCGCCCCCCTCGGCTGCCCTCGATCGTGGCCGCGGCGGCGGCCTCCGCGGCGGCCCGATCGACCCTTCCGTAACAACCGGTCACGACCGGCCGGACGGCCGGGGCGGGGGATCGCTCCCGCCCCGGCCGCTTCGTCCGCGCACGACCGGAGCCCCGATCCACGACAAGGCGTTTGACGTCGCCCGTGCCGTGATGGTTTGTTACGAGAGTTGTAGAATCGCTAATGCGTTCGTCGAAGCGCGCAGCCCACGAGGCCGCACCGGCGACGGGACGCGCCACGGAAGCGGGGGCGGTGTGGTGGTGGGCCAGCACGGTGACGGCGGCCTCGCCGCGACGCGCTGGCGCGATGAACTCGCCCGGGTGGGCACGCTCTCGGGGCGGGAGCGGCAGGTCTTCGACCTGATCGGAACGGGTCACTCCAACCGCGGCATCGCCGACCGACTGCACGTCACGGAACGTACGGTGAAAGCCCATGTCGCCAGCGTGATGGCGAAGCTGGGCGTGGAGTCCCGGCTCCAGGCCGGCCTGGTGGCCCAAGTCCACCAACTCATGTACGAAGGTACATGGCCGGATCAGCCACCCGTGTCCGATACTTGACCGGCGCGAATGATACCCGGGCTTCTCCCCTTTTTCAGTCCCCTTCAAACAAGTCGACCCCTGATGGTAGTGGTTCGTCGAGGACTCAACGGACAAGCTCGTGGCTGGAGTTCATCGCTAAGAACGGGGAAATTTTGTGCACATCTCCATACTGGGCCCGCTTCTCATCGGCGACGGTCAGCGCACCGTGGGATTACGGGCGAAGAAGAACCGCGTCATGCTCACCATGCTCGCCCTGAACGCCGGTCAGGTGGTCGCCTTCGACGAACTGATCGACGAACTCTGGGGGGAGGCGCCGTTGAAGAACGCGCGCAACGCCCTCCAGGCCAACGTCAAGCGCATGCGGAAGTCACTGGCCGAACTGGGCCTGGAGAGACCGGACCAGGAACTCATCAGAACCGTCGACAACGGGTACACGCTGACCGTTCCGGAGGAGGCGGTCGACGCGTACCGCTTCCTGCGGACGGCGGAGAAGGGCGCGGGGCTGGTCGAACACCGGCCGTACGAAGCGATGGAAACCCTCCGGTCGGCACTGGCCATGTGGCGCGGACCGGCCCTGCTCGACACCAGCGACGGGCCGTGGTGCCGCGCCGTCGCCCTGCGGCTGGACGAACAGCGCAAGACCGCCCGCGAGGACCTGATCGCGGCGCAGCTCCAGTCGGGCGAGGCGGGCGCGGTGGTCGCCGAACTCAAGCAGTTGCTCGCCCAGTACCCCGAACGGGAACGCTTCAGCGAGCAGTTGATGATCGCGCTGTACCGCTGCGGCCGTCAGTCGGAGGCCGTGGACATCTTCCACCGCACCCGCAAGTGGCTGGACGACGAGCTGGGGCTCAAGCCGAGCCGGCGGCTCCACCACCTGTACCAGGCCATCCTGATGCAGGACCCTTCCCTCTGACCCCGGGGTGAGGGCGGCTCACCCCGAGGTCAGGCGGGCCGGGGGGGGGGGGCGGGAGGGCCCGGGGCCGGGCCCGCCGGCGCCCCCGGCGCGGGGGGGGGGCGGGCGGGGGTGGCGGCCGGTGAGCCCGG
>NZ_JBHXEG010000094.1:0-32438 GCF_042724935.1 Kitasatospora sp. NPDC127060 | reverse complement strand
GTCGCCTTCATCGGCTACAGCAACACCGTCTACCGACGCCACGCCGGATACGCCGAACGCACCCTGAACGGCTTCCGCACCCGCGCCCAACAGCGGGAACTGCGGCTCCTCCACCGGCCCTGCGAGGGCACCTACGAGAGCACCGCCGGCACCCTCGCCCGCATCCTGGCGGACCGCCCGGACACCACCGGGTTCGTGGTGCAGAACGAGGCCGCGATCGGCCCCCTGCTCAGCCTGCTACGCGCCAGCGGACGGACCGTACCGGAGGACGCCTCCGTCATCGCCATCTGCCCCGACCCGATGGCCGAACAGCACTCCCCCCGACTCACCTCCGTCACCAGCCCCGGGAAAGACCTCGGACAGGTCGCCGTCGAACAGGTCATGGCGAGGATCACCGCCACCGCCGCCGGCCACGAACCGGACGACCAGCTCCACCTCATGGCACCGGAACTGATCATCCGCGAAAGCACCGCCCCGGCCCCGCACCGCAGTTGACCCCGCTTCCGGAAGGACGGCACCCAGATGGACATCCACCGACTCACGGACCGCCTCGGCGGCCTCGCCTACGGGGGGGACTACAACCCCGAGCAGTGGGACGCCCAGGTCTGGAAGGAGGACGACGAACTGATGCGCCGGGCGCGCGTCAACCTCGCCACCGTCGGCGTCTTCTCCTGGGCCCTGATGGAACCCGAGGAGGGGAGGTACGACTTCGAGTGGCTCGACGCCCACCTCGACCGCCTCCACGCGGCCGGCGTCGCGGTCGACCTGGCCACCCCCACCGCCTCACCGCCGCCCTGGTTCACCCTGGCCCACCCGGACGCCCTGCCCGTCGGCCCCGACGGCACCCGGCTGACCCACGGCAGCCGGGACACCTACTGCCTCACCGCCCCCGCCTACCGACAGGCCGCCCGCCGCATCGCGGGCGCCCTCGCCGAGCGCTACGGCGACCATCCGGCCCTCGCCCTGTGGCACGTCCACAACGAGTACGTGACCCTCTGCTCCTGCGACCACACCGCCGCCGCCTTCCGGGTCTGGCTGCGCGCCCGCCACGGCTCCCTGGACGCCCTCAACGAGGCCTGGGGCACGGCCTTCTGGAGCCAGCGCTACACCTCCTGGGAGCAGATCCTGCCGCGCCGGGCCACCCAGTGGCACCGCAACCCCGGCCAGGCCCTGGACTACAGCCGGTTCTGGTCCGACGAGACCCTCAACGCCTACCGCGAGCAGCGCGACGCCATCCGCGCGCACAGCGACCGGCCGATCACCACCAACCTCATGCTGCCCGGCTACCAGACCCTCGACCTGTGGGCCTTCGGCCGCGAGGTCGACGTGGTCTCCGTCAACCACTACCCCAGCGCGCCCGGCGTCGACGCCGCCGCCCACGCCGCCTTCGACGCCGACCGGGCCCGGTCGATCGCCGGCGGCGCCCCCTGGCTGCTGATGGAATCGGGCACCAACACCGTCTACGCCGGCGGCCGCATCCTCGGCAAGGAGCCGGGGGACGTCCTGCGCCACTCCCTCGCCCACATCGCCCGCGGCTCTGAGGGCGCGCTGTTCTTCCAGTGGCGCCAGTCCCGGGCCGGCGCCGAAACCTGGCACTCGGCGATGGTCCCGCACGCCGGGCCGGACAGCCGCATCTTCCGCGAGGTCACGGCGGCCGGAGAGACCGTCGCCCGGCTCGGCGAACTCGCCGGCTCCACCGTCCGGGCCGAGGTCGCCGTCCTGCACGACTCCGACGCCTGGTGGGCGATGAACGCCGACGGGCTCCCGTCCTCCGAACTCGACTACTTCACCACGCTGCGCCGCGCCCACCGGGCGCTGTGGGACGCCGGCCGGACGGTCGACTTCGCCCACCCCGAGCACGATCTGAGCCGCTACCGGCTGGTCCTCGCCCCGGCCCTGTTCCTGCTCACCGACGCCGGCGCCGAGAACCTGCGCCGCTACGTCGCCTCCGGCGGCACCCTGCTCGTCCAGCACTTCAGCGGCCTGGTCGACGAAAACCTCCGCGCCCGGCTGGACGGCTACCCGGCCGCACCGCTGCGCGAGGCCCTGGGCATCCGGGTCGAGGAGCACCGCCCGCTGCGGCAGGGCGAGGAGGTCGCGCTCTCCGACGGCTCGACGGCCACCGCCTGGAGCGAATCGCTGCGCACCGAGGGCGCCGAGACGCTCGCCGCCTACACCCACGGCATGCTGGCCGGCAGTCCGGCGCTCACCCGCCACGGCTTCGGCTCCGGCCACGGCTGGTACCTCTCCACCCGGCTCGACGACGCCGGCTACGCCGCCCTGGTCGGCCGGCTGCTCTCGGAGGCCGGCGCCGCCCCGGAGCTGCCCGGCCTGCCCTCCGGCGTCGAGGCCGTCACCCGCCACGCCGCGGACGGCCGGCGCTGGCACGTCCTGATCAACCACCGCGCCGAAGCCGTACCGCTGCCCCAGACGGCCCACGACCTGCTCACGGACGCCACCCTGAGCCGGCTGCCCGCCGGCGGCTGCGCCGTCCTGCGGCCGTTGTGAACGCTCACTTTTTGTGAACGCTCACCAGTCTCCCCCGCCCCACCGAGGAAGGCCACCATGAGCGACCCGCACGAGACGGTCCACTGGGGCCACGACGCCCTGGAGCTGGAGATCGCCCTGGGCGAGCACGGCACTCCCCGCCTGGTTCGCCTCGGCGCCCCCGGCGAGAAGACCACCACCCCGCGCCCCGCCGCACCGCTGCCGCTGGTGGAGGTGACGACCGCCGGCCTCGGCCGCTACTGGTCGGGGCGGCACCTCGTCAACAGCGCCCTCGGCGGACGGCTGCGCCACCGCTCCCACCACGCGACCCGGGACGGCGACTGGCACGTGCTCACCGTCGAACTCCACGAGCCGGAGAGCGGTTTGACCGCCGAGGTGGTCTACCGCTCCCTGGACGACCTGCCCGTGCTGCGCAGCGAGGTGCTGCTGCGCAACGAGGGACCGCGCACGCTGCACCTGGAGTCGGTCGGATCGCTCGTGGCGGGCTGCCTCACCGGGGGCGACCCGGTGGAGCTGGACCACGCCGACCTGCTGTGGGCGGAGAACGAGTGGTTCGCCGAATGCCGCTGGCACCGCCAGCCGCTGCGCGTGTCCTCGCCCGAGCGGAGCGGCCGCTTCCGCACCACCTCCGGCCGCACCACCCGCGTCGTGGCCGGACAGGGCGTGTGGTCCAGCTGTGGCCACCTGCCGATGGGCGGTCTGACGGACCGCGAGTCCGGCCGCACCTGGCTGTGGCAGATCGAGCACAACGGCGGCGGCTGGCGCTGGGAGTGCGGGGTGCGCGACGACACCGCCTACGCGGCGCTGTACGGCCCGAACGACGTGGACCACGGCTGGCGCCACCCGCTGGAGCCGGGCGCCGAGTTCCGTACCGTACCCGTGGCGCTCGCACTGGCCCCGGCGGGAGGGCCCGACGGCGCCTTCGCCGCGCTCACCGCGTACCGCCGGGCCACCCGACGCCCGCACCCCGACCACCGCCGGCTCCCGGTCATCTTCAACGACTACATGAACTGCCTGATGGGCGATCCGACCACGGCCAAGCTGCTGCCGCTGGTCGACGCCGCCGCCGAGGCCGGCGCGGAGTACTTCGTCATCGACGCCGGCTGGTACGACGACGGCGACAACTGGTGGAGCTCCGTCGGGGCCTGGGAGCCGTCGGCCTCCCGCTTCCCCGGGCCGAAGGGCATCCACGAAGTCCTGGACCGCATCCGGGAGCGGGGCATGGTCCCCGGCCTGTGGCTGGAGCCGGAGGCGGTCGGGGTGAACAGCCCGGTCGCCGGTTCCCTTCCGGAGGAGGCGTTCTTCCGCCGCGACGGACGGCGGGTCGAGGAGGGCGGCGGCCGGTACCACCTGGACCTGCGCCACCCGGCCGCCCGCGCCCACCTGGACGCCGTGGTGGACCGCCTGGTCGGGGAATGGGGCGTCGGCTACCTCAAGCTCGACCACAACACCGACCCGGGCTCCGGCACCAGCGGCCACCCGGGCGAGGCCCCGGCGGCCGGTCTGCTGGGCCACAACCGGGCCCAACTCGCCTGGCTGGACGGCATCCTGGACCGGCATCCGGACCTGGTGATCGAGAACTGCGCCTCCGGCGGCATGCGGATGGACCACGCCCTGCTCTCCAGGCTCCAGCTGCAGTCCACCAGCGACCAGCAGGACCTGCTGCGCTACCCGCCCATCGCGGCGGCGGCCCCCACCGCCGTCACACCCGAGCAGGGCGCCGTCTGGGCCTACCCGCTGCCCGAGGACTCCCCGGACGAAGTCGCTCTCACCATGGCCAACGCGCTCCTCGGCCGCATCCACCTCTCCGGACGGATCGCCGAACTTTCCCCGGAATCCCGGAAGTTGGTCCACGAGGCGGTCACCGTCCACAAGTCGATCCGCGTCGACCTGCCGCAGGCACTGCCCGCCTGGCCGCTCGGGCTCCCGGGCTGGGAGGACCCGTGGATCGCCCTGGCCCTGCACACCCCGGCCACCACCTACGTCACGGCCTGGCGCCGCCACGGAACGGAGTCCGTCCGGGAGCTCGACCTGCCCCATCTGGCCGGCGCCACCGTTCGCGCCGAGGTGCTCTACCCGGCTTCCAGCCTGGCGGCCACGGCCTGGAACCCGGACACCGCCGAACTCACCCTGACCCTGCCGACGGCCCCGTCCGCCGTCCTGCTGCGCCTCACCGAGGAGCCGTCCGAAGGGAGTTGACGATGCAGACCGCGACCGCGCGCGCCCCACCATGCCGGCCCGCATCCGTACGGAACACGCTTCGCGTCCGGGCCCGACCCGAGCAGCCGCACCGGGCCCTACCGTCCAGAACGCGGGAGTTCGATCCCCACATCCGAACCCCACGCACCCCCACCCCTGGAGGGACGAAGTGAAATCACCCGTCCAGTCTTGTCGTGAACGCGCCATAGCGGTCGCGGCGGCCCTGTCGCTCGCACTCACCGGCGCGATCGCCGTCGTCGCGCCGCACGCCGCCGCCGCACCGCCCGCCGTCACGGCGAGCACCGTGTCGGTGTCGGTCGACGCCGCCCTGCAGCTCGCCACCGTTCCCGCCACCGGCGTCGGCGTGAACATCCCGGTCTACGACGTCAACATGAACGCCGCCGGCACCGCCGGCCTGCTCAGCACGGCCGGAATCAACACCGTCCGCTACCCCGGCGGCAGCCACTCCGACGCCTACCACTGGCAGACCGGCACCACCGACGACGGTTCGTACGTCGCTCCGAACACCGGTTTCGACGCCTTCATGGGCACCGTGCGCACCGCCGGAGCGCAGCCGATCATCACCGCCAACTACGGCTCGGGCACCCCCCAGGAGGCCGCCGCCTGGGTCCAGTACGCCAACGTCACCAAGGGCTACGGCATCAAGTACTGGGAGATCGGCAACGAGGTCTACGGCAACGGCGAGTACGGCGCCAAGTGGGAGAACGACACCCACAGCAGCAAGAGCGCCACGACCTACGCGAACAACGTGGTCCAGTTCGTCTCGGCGATGAAGGCGGCCGACCCGAGCGTCAAGATCGGTGCCGTGCTGACCACCCCCGGCTACTGGCCGGACGGCATGGTCGGTCCGGGCGACACCATGGACTGGAACCACACCGTCCTGTCGATCGCCGGCTCGAAGATCGACTTCGCCATCGTGCACGCCTACCCCACCAGCACCAGCCCGGCCGACCTGCTCACCAAGCCGCAGGCCCAGAACGCCAACATCACCGGCACCGTGCGTTCGCTGATCAACCAGTACGCCGGGACCAATGCCCCCAACGTCGGCATCGCGGTGACCGAGGCGAACGCCCAGGCCTACCTCGACACCTCCCCCAACGGACTGTTCGCCCCGGACAACTACCTCACCTGGCTGGAGAACGGCGCGTTCAACGTGGACTGGTGGGACCTGCGCAACGGGACCGACTGCATGAAGGTGACCACGGTCGAGGGCGCCACCGACTACAACGACGGCGGCATGGTCTCCAGCGGCTCCTCCTGCGAGCCGGCCCTCAACACGCCCTTCCCCGCCTACTACGGCATCCAGATGATCAGCAAGCTCGGCGCGCCCGGGGACACCCTGGTCAAGGCCGCCAGCTCGTCCTCGCTGCTCACCGCGCACGCCGTCCGCCGCGCCGACGGTGACGTGGACGTCATGCTGATCAACAAGGACCCGAACAACGACGCCACGGTGAACCTCTCCTACACCGGGTTCACCCCGTCCTCCGCCACCCCGACCGTCCACTCCTACCTCAAGAACGCCCACGGGATCGGCACGGCCCAGTCCGGCAGTGCGACCACCCAGACCGTGCCCGCCTACGGCATCACGGTTGTCCAGATGCACCCGACCAGCGCGGCCTGCCGGGTCGTCTACAACAAGAACGAGTGGCAGGGCGTCATGGTCGGCTCCGTCACCGTCGTCAACAACGGCCTCGGCCAGGTCAACGGCTGGTCCCTCGGCTTCGACTTCCCCGGCGACAACAGCATCACCAACACCTGGAACGCCTCGGTGTCGCAGAGCGGCCGGAGCGTCAGCGCCGGGAACGTGTCCTACAACGCCTCCGTCCCGCAGGGCGGCAGCGTCCAGTGGGGCTTCAAGGCCAACTGGTCCAGCAGTGACGCCGACCCCTCGGCCTTCCGGTTCAACGGCGCCTCCTGCGCGATCGGCTGAACCCGATGAACCGGTGGTGCCCCGGACCCCGGACCTCTCCGGGGCCGAGGGCCCGGGGCACCACCACCCCGACATGCACCTTCGAAAGGAACCGACCACGTGTCAGACCAGCCCCAGCCGACCGGAACCCTCCCCAACCCCGTGATCCCCGGCTTCCATCCGGACCCGAGCGTCTGCCGCGTGGGCGACGACTACTACCTCGTCTGCTCCAGCTTCGAGTACTTCCCCGGCATCCCCGTCTTCCACAGCCGCGACCTGGTCAACTGGACCCAGATCGGCAACGCCCTGGACCGGCCGAGCCAGCTGCGCCTTCCGCGCGAGTCCCCGTCCTCCGCCGGGATCTACGCCCCGACACTGCGCCACCACGACGGCCGCTTCTGGCTGATCGTCACCAACGTCAGCGGCGACGGCAACCTGCTCTTCACCGCCACCGACCCGGCCGGACCCTGGTCCGACCCGATCCGGCTGCCCGGCGTCCACGGCATCGACCCGGACCTCGCCTGGGACGAGGACGGCACCTGCTGGTGCACCGTCGCCGGCGTCTCCCAGGTCCGCCTCGACCCGACGACCGGCGAGACCATCGGCGAGCCGCAGCGGATCTGGTCCGGCGCACCCGGCGCCGCGGCCCCCGAGGCCCCGCACCTGTACCGGATCGGCGAGTACTGGTACCTGATGATCGCCGAGGGCGGCACCGAGCGCGGCCACGCCGTCTCCATCGCCCGCGGCAGCTCGCCCTCCGGCCCGTTCGAGCCGTGCCCGTCCAACCCGGTGCTGACCCACCGCGGCATCAACAACCCCATCCAGAACACCGGGCACGCCGACCTCGTCCAGGCGCCCGACGGCTCCTGGTGGATGGTGCTGCTCGCCGTGCGGCCGCGCGGCGGCACCCCCGCCTGGTACGTGCTCGGCCGGGAGACCTTCCTCGCCCCGGTCGAGTGGGTGGACGGCTGGCCGGTGGTCGGCCGGGTCACCCCCGAACTGCCCACCCCGGCCTGGCCGCTGCACCCCACGCCCGCCGTGCCGGCCCGGGACGACTTCGACCAGGCCGAGCTGCACCCCCAGTGGATCTCGGTACGGAGCCGTCCCGAGCACCTGTGCTCCACGAAGGAACGTTCCGGCTGGCTCACCCTGCGCGCCGCGGGCGCCTCCCTCGACGAGAACGACGTGGTGTTCGTCGGCCGGCGCCAGCAGCACCTCGGCTGCCGGACCCGCACCCTGATCGACCCTGCCGGGGGCCGCGGCGGCCTCGCCGTCCGGATGGACGAGGACCACCACTACGAGATCGAGGCGGCCGACGGCGAGGTGAAGGTCTACGCCCGGATCGGCTCGCTGCGCACCGAGGTCGCCACCCGTCCGGTGCCCGCCGGGCCCGTGGTGCTCGGCGTGGACGTCGTCCCGCGCGAGACGCGCGGCCCGCGCACCGGCCCCGACGACGTCGTCCTCGGCATCGAGGAGCCCGACGGCGACTTCACCGTGCTCGCCACCCTCGACGGGCGCTACCTGTCCACCGAGGTGGCCGGCGGCTTCACCGGCCGGGTCATCGGCATGTACGCCGCCGAAGGCACCGTCCACTTCGACCGGTTCGACTACGAGCCCGTCCCGTTTTCCTGACCACCCATCAGGACCCTCCACCGGTTCACACGAAAGGGACATCCGCGTGAACGACGCAGCGCACACCACACGCACCCGCAACCGCCGTCTCCACCGCACGGCCGGCCTCCTGGTCGCGCTCGTCACCACCGGCGCCCTCTGCGGCGGCACCGCGATCGCCGCCCCCGCCGACCAGCCCCAGGCGGCGGCCGAGGCCGCAGACGCCAGGGTCCCGCACGACCCGATGGCCGCCGTGGCGCAGATGCAGCCCAGCTGGAACCTCGGCAACACCCTCGACGCCATCCCCGACGAGACGTCCTGGGGCAACCCCCTCACCACCAAAAAGCTGTTCGACCGCCTGAGGTCCGATGGCTTCCGCAGCGTCCGGATCCCCGTCACCTGGTACCCGCACCAGTCCACCACCGCGCCGTACACCATCGACCCGGTGTGGATGAAGCGGGTGAAGCAGGTGGTCGACTGGGCGCTGGAGGACGGCCTCTACGTCGAGATCAACGTCCACCACGACTCGTGGCAGTGGATCAAGTACATGTCCACCGACCACGACAACATCGTGGCGCGGTTCAACTCCACCTGGCAGCAGATCGCCACCACGTTCAAGGACGAGCCGCGCACGCTGCTCATGGAGAGCATCAACGAGCCGCAGTTCGACGCCGCGACCGACGCCCAGAAGACCCAGTACCTGCGCGAGCTCAACACCTCGTTCCACGACATCGTCCGCAAGTCCGGCGGCAGGAACAAGGACCGCCTGCTCGTCCTGCCCTCGGAGGAGACCAACAACGCCCAGAACTGGCTGGACGACCTCTCCACCACGATGAACTCGCTGAACGACCGCAACCTGGTCGCCACCGTGCACTACTACAGCTGGTACCCGTTCAGCGTGAACATCGCCAACGGCACGACGTACGACGCCAAGGCCCAGTCGGACCTGACCGAGGGCTTCGCCCGCGTGCACGACACCTTCGTCGCCAAGGGCATCCCCGTCTACCTCGGCGAGTACGGCCTGCTCAGCGAGCCCAACTCGGGCACCGTCGAGCGCGGCGAGATGCTCAAGTACTACGAGCACGTCAACCACGTGGCCCAGGTCAACGGATTCACCACCGCCCTCTGGGACGACGCCAACTACCTGGACCGCACCAGCCTCCAGTGGCGGGACCGGACCCTGATGAACCTGATCGAGACGTCCTGGACCACTCGCTCGGGCACCGCCTCCACCGACAACGTCTTCCTTCCGAAGTCCGGCCCCATCACCGCGCAGACCATCACCCTGAACCGCAACGGCCTCTGGTTCGCCGGCCTCTGGCAGGACGGCCTCCCCCTCATCCCCTACCTCGACTACACCCTCGACGGCGACAAGCTCACCCTGACCGCCGACGGCCTCGCCCGCCTCGCCGGCGACCGTGCCGCCGGCGTCAACGCCACCCTGGAGGTCCGCTACTCCGACGGCGTCCCGTGGCAGCTCAACATCCGCTCGTACGACGAGCCCGCGATGGCCGACGCCACCGGAACGCTCGACGGGCTCGTCATCCCCACCCGGTTCAACGGCTCCCTGATGGCCAACGTGCAGTCCACCTACGCCGACGGCACCGCCGCCGGTCCCGCCTCCTGGACCACCTACCAGTCGTTCGGCAACTTCGGCCCCGACTACGGCGCGAACACCACCACCATCAAGGCCGACTTCCTCAAGTCCCTCAAGGACGGCACTCCGGTGACGCTCAGCTTCCGCTTCTGGACCGGCGACACCGTCACCTACACCGTCACCAAGACCGGTGACACCGTCACCGGCACCGCCTCCTGACCCCAGCTCTCTCCCACCCCCCGGCCGCCGACCGGGTCTCTCCACCTGTTCACTCGAAGGGACAATCCGTGAACCACGCACCGCAGGCCGCACGCACCCGCAACCGCCGTCTCCACCGCACGGCCGGCCTCCTGGTCGCGCTCGTCACCACCGGCGCCCTCTGCGGCGGCACCGCGATCGCCGCCCCCGCCGACCAGCCCCAGGCGGCGGCCGAGGCCGCAGACGCCAGGGTCCCGCACGACCCGATGGCCGCCGTGGCGCAGATGCAGCCCAGCTGGAACCTCGGCAACACCCTCGACGCCATCCCCGACGAGACGTCCTGGGGCAACCCGCTCACCACCAAGGCCACCTTCGACGGCCTCAAGGCCCAGGGCTTCCGCAGCGTCCGGATCCCCGTCACCTGGTACCCGCACCAGTCCACCACCGCGCCGTACACCATCGACCCGGTGTGGATGAAGCGGGTCAAGCAGGTGGTCGACTGGGCGCTGGAGGACGGCCTCTACGTCGAGATCAACGTCCACCACGACTCGTGGCAGTGGATCAAGTACATGTCCACCGACCACGACAACATCGTGGCGCGGTTCAACTCCACCTGGCAGCAGATCGCCACCACGTTCAAGGACGAGCCACGCACGCTGCTCATGGAGAGCATCAACGAGCCGCAGTTCGACGCCGCGACCGACGCCCAGAAGACCCAGTACCTGCGCGAGCTCAACACCTCGTTCCACGACATCGTCCGCAAGTCCGGCGGCAGGAACAAGGACCGCCTGCTCGTCCTGCCCTCGGAGGAGACCAACAACGCCCAGAACTGGCTGGACGACCTCTCCACCACGATGAACTCGCTGAACGACCGCAACCTGGTCGCCACCGTGCACTACTACAGCTGGTACCCGTTCAGCGTGAACATCGCCAACGACCCGACCTACGACGCCAAGGCCCAGTCGGACCTGACCGAGGGCTTCGCCCGCGTGCACGACACCTTCGTCGCCAAGGGCATCCCCGTCTACCTCGGCGAGTACGGCCTGCTCACCTCGCCCTACTCCGGCGTGGTCGAGCGCGGCGAGATGCTCAAGTACTTCGAGCACGTCAACTACGAGGCGCGGCGCAACGGCATGACCTCCGCCGTCTGGGACGCCGCCAACGACTTCCTGAACCGTTCCACCATGCAGTGGATGGTCCCCGAGATGAAGGACCTGATCCAGACGTCCTGGCGGACCCGCTCGGGCACCGCCTCCACCGACAACGTCTTCCTTCCGAAGTCCGGCCCCATCGCCGCGCAGACCATCACCCTCAACCGCAACGGCCAGTGGTTCGCCGGCCTCTGGCAGGACGGCCTCCCCCTCATCCCCTACCTCGACTACACCCTCGACGGCGACAAGCTCACCCTGACCGCCGACGCCCTCACCCGCCTCGCCGGGGACCGCGCCGCCGGCGTCAACGCCACCCTCGAAGTCCGCTACTCCGACGGCGTCCCGTGGAAGCTCTTCGTGCGCTCCTACGACAAGCCGACCATGGCCGACGCCACCGGAACGCTCGACGGGCTCGTCATCCCCACCCGGTTCAACGGCTCCCTGATGGCCAACGTGCAGTCCACCTACGCCGACGGCACCGCCGCCGGCCCCGCCTCCTGGACCACCTACCAGTCGTTCGACAACCTCCGCGCCGACTACGGCGCGAACACCACCACCATCAGGCCCGACTACGTCAAGTCCCTCAAGGACGGCGTCCCGGCGACGTTCACCTTCCGCTTCTGGACCGGCGACACCGTCACCTACACCGTCACCAAGACCGGTGACACCGTCACCGGCACCGCCTCCTGACCCCTGTTCCTCACCCGCCCCGGCTGCCTCCTTCCCGGCAGCCGGGGCCCCGTCACGTCCGGAGATGCCCACCCATGTTCCAGTTGCCCCCGCGCGTGCTGTTCGGCGCCGCCTACTACCACGAGTACCAGCCGTACGAGCGGCTCAAGGAAGACCTCGACCTGATGGCCGGGGCGAAGTTCACCGTCATCCGGGTCGGCGAGTCGGTCTGGTCCACCTGGGAGCCGGAGAACGGCCGCTTCGACCTCGACTGGCTCACCCCCGTCCTCGACGGCGCCCACGAGCGCGGCATCGCCGTCGTCCTCGGCACCCCGACCTACGCCGTACCGCCGTGGCTGGCCCGGCAGTACCCCGAGATCGCCGGTGAACGGGAGACGGGCCGGCCCATGGGCTGGGGCGCCCGCCAGGAGGCCGACTTCTCCCACCCCGCGTTCCGCCACCACGCCGAACGCGTCACCCGGGCGATCCTCGACCGCCACGCCGCGCACCCGGCTGTCATCGGCTTCCAGGTCGACAACGAGCCGGGCCTGCGCCTGCCCCTCAACGAGGGCGTCTTCCAGCGCTTCGTCGACCACCTGCGCCACACCTACGGCGACGTGGAGACCCTCAACCGGGAGTGGGGCCTGGTCTACTGGTCGCACCGGCTCTCCACCTGGGCCGACCTCTGGCGGCCCGACGGGAACCAGCAGCCGCAGTACGACGTCGCCTGGCGGGCGTTCCAGGCCCGCCAGACCACCGAGTTCGTCGCCTGGCAGGCCGCGATCACCCGCGAGTACGCCCGCCCCGACCAGTTCGTCACCACCTGCCTCGCGTACAACCACCCCGCGATGGAGGACGACGAGATCACCGACGCCCTGGACGTCACCGCGGGCAACCCGTACTACGACATGCAGGACGCCCTCACCCTGCCCGACCCCACGCCCGACGACCACGAGCAGTGGTGGAAGACCACCGGCGTGTGGGCGCTGTACCAGAGCGCCGACCGGATCTTCTCCTCCCGCCAGGAGCCCTTCCTCGTCACCGAGACCAACGCCCAGGCCATCAGCGGCACTTCGGAGAACCACCCGGCCTTCGACGGCCAGTGGCGGCAGGCCGCCTGGGCGCTCGTCTCACGCGGCGCGCGGATGATCGAGTACTGGCACTGGCACACCCTGCACTTCGGCGCCGAGACGTACTGGGGCGGGATCCTGCCGCACAGCGGCAAGCCCGGCCGGGCCTACGCCGAACTCTCCCGGCTCGGAGCCGAGTTCGGGACCGCCGGGCCGCTGGTCGCCGGGATCGAGCCAGACGCCGACATCGCGATGGTCTACTCGATGCCCAGCAAGTGGCTGATGCAGAAGTACCCGCCGCTGGCGAAGCCGAACGGCGACCCGGACCCGACCTCCTACCACCGCATCTTCGACCCCTTCTACCGCGGCGCCTTCGAGGCCGGCCGCCAGGTGCGCATCCTGCACGCGCGCCAGTTGCACGACGCCCGGGGCGAGCGTGAGGGGCTGGCGCCCGAGGAGGCCGCGCGACGCCACTCCGTGCTGGTCGTCCCCGGGCTCTACCTCGCCGAGGACTCCCTGCTCGACTGGCTCGCGGCCTACGCCGAGGCCGGCGGCCATCTCGTCCTCGGCCCCCGTACCGGCTACGCCGACCACGAGGCCCGCGCCCGCCACGAGACCGCCCCGCCGCGCCTCACGGCCGCTGCGGGCGTCCGGTACGACGAGTTCAGCAACCTGACCGCGGACCTCCCGGTGCGCTCCGCCCCCGGCAGTCCGCTGGAGCTGCCGGGGGGCGCCGTCGCGACGCGCTGGGTCGAGGGCCTCACGGCCACCGACGCCACCGTGCTGGCCGGCTACGAGCACCCCCACTTCGGCCGCTGGCCCGCCGTCACCACCCGCCGCCACGGCGACGGCCGGGTGACCACCGTCGGCACCGTGCCCGGCCGTGACCTCGCCCGGGAGCTGGCCGCCTGGCTGGCCCCCGCCGCCGTCGGCCCCTGGCGCGACCTGCCCGCCTCCGTGACCGCGACGACCGGGACCTCCCCGGACGGGCGCCGCGTCCACGTGGTGCACAACTGGAACTGGCAGCCCGTCGACGTCCCGGCCCCCGTGGCGCTCACCGACGTCCTGAACGGCGCCGCCGTCGCGGCCGGCGAGCCGCTCTCCCTCGGCGCCTGGGACGTAAGGGTGTTGGTCGCGAACTGAACGCGAAGGCGGCGGTGGAGCCCTGCCGGGCCCACCGGACACCCGAACCCGAGGGCCTTCCGGCACCGACGCGCGACCTGGTCCCGACCGCGTGCTGACGTCGCGGGGCGGGCCGGACCGGAGCAGACGCTCGGATCGGCCCGCCCTGCGGCGACGCACGCCCTCCGAGATCGTCGAAGCAGTTCGATGGTTCGCGGACCTCCGCCTCCGGTCCTACGGGCCGTCAACTCCGTTCGGGCGGACACCAGGAACTGATGGCCCGCTCGGGGCTCTACGCCGAGATGTTCCACATCCAGGCCCGCCGAGGACGACGAACCCCGGCCGCCGCGCGGCCGGGGTTCCTCAGGACGTCGGGCACCGGTTCCCGGATGGGGCGGGCGGGGTCAGCGCTGCAGGGTGAGCACGCCCGGCCGGTACGGCAGTTGGATGTAGGAAGTGCCGTCCGAGTTGGGGTTCCTGCCCTGGTAGAGGAGCTGCAGGTTGCAGGGGTCGACGGTCATGGTCTGGTCGGGGTTGTTGCGGACCAGGTCACCGTGGCTGATGTCGTTGGTCCAGGTGGCACCGCTGTTGGCCAGGCCGGCGAAGGGGTTGCTCGCGGTGGCGGCCTGCGGGGTCCACGAGCCGTTCAGGCTGGTGGCGGTGAAGGAGCGGAAGTAACGGTGCTCGTTCGCGTCCCGGGCCTCGACGATCATGAGGTACTGGTTCTGGCCCTGGACCTTGTAGACCTGGGGCGCCTCGAACAGGTTCTGCACCGTGTCGCTCATGACCGTGGTGTACGAGGAGCCGAAGTTGCCGGGGAAGTTCCCGATCGGCATGCTCGCCCGGTAGATGCTGCCGTTGTCACCGGCGAAGAACAGGTACATGTTCTGGCCGTCGGCGATCAGGGTCGGGTCGATCGGGCCTCCGGTGGGGAGGCTGCCGGTGAACAGCGCCTGCGGCGCCGACCAGCCGTTGGGGTTGGTGGGGTCGCTGGACGTGCGGTAGGTGAAGGGCCAGGCGGTGCCCCACCCCAGCGAGGCCAGCACCCAGGTGTTCTTGGGCGCGAAGTAGAACAGCTGGGGCGCCACCGCGGACGAGGACATGACGGTCTGGGTGGCAGAGGCCATGTCCGACCAGTTCGTGAAGGGAGCGAATCCCATCGACTTCCACGACGTTCCGTCGGAGTAGGTCGCGTAGACCAGGTGCTTGCCGTTGTAGACCACGTCGGTGAAGTCCTTCAGCGCGGCTCCCCCGTTCACCGGCTCCGCCAGCGGACCGGTCGAGGTCCACCGGTACGTCGACGGGAGAGCACACGTGGTACCCGTCCCGGACAGGCCGGTCCACTGCTGGTTGCTGGCGCCGCTGCAGTTCCAGAGCTGCACCGCCGTGCCGTTGGCCGTACCGGCGCCCGACACGTCCAGGCACAGCCCGGACTCCACGCCGACCACCGTGCCGTCGGCGTTCACCCGCCACTGCTGGTTCGCGGCGCCGGTGCAGGACCAGATCTCCACCCGGGTGCCGGCCGTGGTGGCGTGGCCCGGAACGTCCAGGCACTTGTTGCCGTACACGGTCAGCTGGTTGGCGGACGTCACCGTCCACTGCTGGTTGGTCCCGCCCGAGCAGTCCCAGATCTGCAGGAGCGTGCCGTCGGTCTGGCCGGCGTTCGGCACGTCGAGGCACCGACCGGAACCCGTACCGCGCAGGGCACCGCTGGTGGCCGCCTGCGCCGGAACTGCGACGAGCATCGCCGCCAGCGCCACCACGGCCGCGACCACGGCGGTGAGCACGACGGACGGAGGTCTGCGGTTGGAACCCTGTCCGGGCATGGGGATCTCCTTCTCTGAGACGTGCAGCTGTCACACGGCTCGTTGTTGTTTACATGCGTGCAACCTGACGGCGCGCGCCAGGAGTTAGGGTCGGCCGACGAGGAAACCTCACCTCTGTCCGTCGGACCTCGGACGCCCCGTACGAGCGCTTCTCCCGGCAGGAGCGAGGAAGCGGGCGCAGGGGTGCGCCCCCGGCCGGCCGTGGGCGAGGGCGTTGCCGTCGGCCGAGTCGGCGAGGGCGAACTGCGGCTTGGAATGTTAACGCTAACAATCCAGGGGTGAAGCGAGCCTCCTGTCGGCAGGCGACGAGATCTTCGATGTGAGCGGAGTCAATACCCGCCCGCCTGGGCACGTCAAGATGTCTGCAACGACTTTCGCAACCGGGGCGGCCGGCCCCCGCACCACGCTCACGCCGTCGCCCTGACCGACCCTTGGGCTCTACCTGCCGCAGTGTCATCTTGCAGTCGGCGTGGCCGGCCTCTACAGAGCCGTGAAGGTCCACACCGGGTCGGAGCCGCTGTTGTAGGTCCACTGCTCGGTGACGGAGCCCGACGCGGCGCTGCCGCCCCCGTCGAGCGCCAGACCGGTGGTGCGGTTGGCGATCGAGTAGCCGTTTCCGCTCCGGAGAATGATCCTCCACTGCTGGTCGGTGCCGCCGTTCCACGGTGCCTGCCGGGCCGCGGAGCCGTCGGCGGTGGCGCCCCAGCCGTCGACGACCATGCCGTTGGTCCGGTTGACCAGCTTGTAGTAGCCGCCGCCCACGTCGACCGCCTGCCACTGGAGGTTGGTGCCGGTGGCCGGGGTCCACAGCTTGAGGTCGGCTCCGGAGTCGACGTCGCCGCCGCTGTCCAGGGCGAGGCCGTCGGTGGCGTTGGTGAGCTGGAAGTACGTCGACGGGTCGAACTGGACCTTCAGCGAGGCGATCCGGTCGTCGTTGCCGGTGGCCCTGAGGTCGGGGGTGTCGGCGGTGAAGGTCCAGGCGGTGCCGGTGAAGTCGTCTCCCGAGTAGCCGATGACCTGGTAGCCGGGAAACGTACGGATGGAGGAGATGGTGCGTACGCCCACACCGGCCGCGGTCAGGTCGGCCGCCGTGTACTCGCCCACGTTCAGCGCCGCGGAGAGGCCGGTGTAGTCGACGTCCGTGAAGGCGGCGACGCCGACGGGCGGCAGCACGTCCGGGACGGTGCCCGAGAAGGAGAGCTTCAGGACGTACGCACTGGCGCTGTACGGCGCGGAGGAGGGCAGGGTGACCGTGAGACCGGAGGAGCTCTGCACCGGTGCGGGCAGGTCGATGGTGGTTCCGGAGGTGGAACCGAGCAGCTTGACCGAGGTCAGCGACGAGACGTCGATCCGGCCGGAGCCGAGGGTCTTGATCGTGAGTGAACCACCGGGCCAGCCCAGCACGGTGGCGTACAGGACGTTGTCGTCCTTGTTGCGGGTGAAGCGGATGTCCTGGGGGGTGCCGGCCGTCGGATCGGTGAAGGAGCCGCCGCCCATCTTCGTCGGGCCCTCGCCGTAGACCGTCCAGGCGCGGGTCGAGTAGATCGACTCGCCGAAGCGCTTCAAGTGGTCGCCGATGCCGAGCAGGACGTCCTTCTGCGCCTGCGGGATGGTGCCGTCGGCCGTCGGCGCGATGTTCAGCAGGACGGTGCCGTTCTTGCTGACCCGGTCGATGAACGAGTGCAGCATCTGCTGGATGCCGTAGTAGCCGATGCCCTGCGTGTAGCACCAGCTGCTGCCGGAGATGCTGTCGTCGGTCAGCCAGTACGGGGTGGTGAGGTCCGCCGGGCCGCCTCGCTCGTAGTCGAAGACCTGGCCCTTGTTGTCGAAGCCGTCCTTGTAGGTGGCGACGACCTCGCGGCCCCAGGAATCGGCCTGGTTGTAGTAGTAGGACAGGAAGTCGAGGCGCTGCGTCTCGTCGACCGACGTCAACTCGAAGTCCTGCCAGAGGACGTCCGGCCGGGATCGGTCGAGGACCTCCTTCAACTTGTCGTACCAGAGCTGGTTCGCCTGCGGCCTGTCCAACTGCCCGTAGAGCTTCCTGAGGCTCGGATCCGACTGCACGGGGGCGTTCTCGAAGAAGCCGTTGTAGTTGTACGCGTGGTGCATGGCCACCAGCAGCCTGAGGTTCTTGGCGCGGATCGCCGTGGCGAAGAGCGCCAGCAGGTCCAGCTTCGGGCCCTTGGCGACCGAGTTCCACTCGTTGACCTGGCTGTCCCACATCGAGAAGCCGTCGTGGTGCTCGGCGACCGGTCCGGCGAACTCGGCGCCGGCGTCGGCGAACAGCTGCGCCCACTCGTCGGGGTCGAAGTTCCCGCCCTCCGACTTCAGCTTCGGCGCGAACTGAACGGTGTTGCCCGCGAGGTCCTTCGCCCCGTCGATGAAGTTGTGGTAGGGCCAGGCCGATGGCTGGCCGTATGTCGCGACGTGGTGCTGGTTGGCCGCGCTTCCGGCCTGGTACATGTTCCGCGGGTACCACTCGTTCTCGTACGCGGGAACGCTGAACACCCCCCAGTGGAAGTAGATCCCGAACTTCGCGTCCTGGAACCACTCCGGAGCCGGCGGGTGCTGGTCGACCGAGCTCCAGTCGGGCGTGTAGCCGCTCGGTGCCGCCTGTGCGTCGCCGGCCACGGGTCCGCCGCCGGCGACGGCCTCCGCGGCCACGCCTGCGGCCGAGGACAGAAACTGACGTTCGTGCGGCGAACTCGGCATGAGGAAATCCCTGGGCTGGGGGAGACAGAGGAAATGGTCCGGACCGCGGGGGGCGTGCGACGCGCACGCCCCTGGCACGCCGGAGGCTACGCACGAAGCTCGTCCATGTGACGCCCTGATGTCAACGGGCGTGCAGGATGAAAACGATCCCAGATTGATGGGACTTCTCCGCCTCCCCGCCCATCCACCCACCGGTCGAACGGGCCCTTCATCCAGCAATCTTGCGCGATGCCTGGACAGCACCCCAGAGCGCCGCCTATACATACATCCCATCTCTCCGGTGCGGCGGGCACGCCGGCAACTGCCGCCCGGTACAACTCTCTCCCGCTCAAGGGACCAGCGTGAGGAAGTACCGATGAGACTCAGGACCGCACTCTGCTCCACCGCCTCGGCCCTGTCCGCCCTGACGCTGCTCAGCGCCTGCGGCAGCGGCTCGGGCACCAGCACCGCTTCGGGCAACGCACCGCTGGTCGGCGTCGACTACCCGCGCTCCGACACCGACTTCTGGAACTCGTACATCAAGTACACGCCCGGATACGCCGGACAGCTCGGCCTGTCGCTCAAGACGACGAACTCGCAGAACGACGTCGCCAAGCTGACCGCCAACGCGCAGACCTTCATCAGCCAGGGCGTGAAGGGCATCGCGATGGCACCGCAGGACACCGCCGCCATCGCGCCGACGCTGGCGCAGTTGGAGGCGAAGAAGATCCCCGTCGTCACCATCGACACCCGCCCCGACAACGGAAACGTGTTCATGGTGGTACGGGCCGACAACCGCGCCTACGGCGAGAAGGCCTGCCAGTACCTCGGCACGAAGCTGGGCGGCGAGGGCAAGGTCGTCATGCTGGAGGGCGGCCTGGACTCCATCAACGGCCGGGACCGCACCGAGGCGTTCAACGACTGCATGAAGAAGAACTACCCCGGCATCAAGGTGTTCGGCGAGGCCACCAACTGGGACGGCGCGGTCGCCGCGCAGAAGCTCCAGACCGACCTGACCGCCAACCCCGACATCAAGGGGGTCTACATGGAGTCCAGCTTCGCCCTGGCCGGCACCCTCCAGGTCCTCAAGCAGAAGGGCCTGCTGGTCGACCCGGCGGACACGAAGCACGTCTTCGTCGTGTCCAACGACGGCATCCCCGAGGAGCTCAAGTCCATCGCGGCGGGCAAGATCGACGCCACCGTCTCCCAGCCGGCCGACCTGTACGCCAAGTACGCCCTGTACTACCTGCAGGCGGCGATCGGCGGGAAGACGTTCGCAGCGGGCAAGACCGACCACGACAGCACCATCATCCAGGTCCGTCCCGGCCTGCTGGAGGACCAGCTCCCCGCTCCCCTGGTCACCGTCGACGGCGGCACCTACGGAGGCGTGCCCAGCGTCAAGAGCGACGACACCTCCCTGTGGGGCAACAACCTGGGCTGACCTGCCCGACCAGGCACCCAACGGCTAACGATGACAAGGCGGTTGTGATGAGCGACGGGGAACTGGCAGCCAGCCCCGGACCCTCCCCGGCGGACGACGGACGGTCCCAGACGGGTCCGCCCGTCGTCGAGGCGACGGGCATAGTCAAGCGATTCGGTCCGACGGTGGCCCTCGACGGCGCCCGGATCACCATCAGGCCCGGCGAGACCCACGCGCTCGTCGGCCGCAACGGGGCCGGCAAGTCGACGCTCGTCTCGGTCCTCACCGGCCTGCAGGCCCCCGACGAGGGAACGGTCTTCTTCGGCGGCGCCCCCGCGCCACGGCCGGCGGACCGCGACGCCTGGCGACAGCGCGTGGCCTGCGTCTACCAGAAGTCCACGATCATCCCCACCCTGACCGTGGCCGAGAACCTGTTCCTGAACCGGCAGGGCCGCGGCCGCGGCCGGCTCATCAGCTGGCAGGCTGTTCGCCGGCAGGCGCAGGAGCTGCTGGCGGCGTGGTCCGTCGACGTCGACCCGCAGACCTCGGCCGGCGATCTGAGCGTGGAGCAGCGGCAGTTCGTGGAGATCGCCAGGGCGCTGTCCTTCGGCGCCCGGTTCATCATCCTCGACGAGCCGACCGCCCAGCTCGACGGAGCGGCCATCACCCGCCTCTTCGAGCGCATCCGCGACCTGCAGCGGCAGGGCGTGACCTTCCTGTTCATCAGCCACCACCTCCAGGAGGTCTACGACATCTGCGACATGGTGACGGTGTTCCGCGACGCCCGGCACATCGTGACCGCTCCGGTCGCGGAACTCCCCCGCACCGAGCTGGTCGCCGCGATGACCGGCGAGGCGGCGGTCGACCGGCTGCAGGTGCGGGAGAGCAACCTCGACCGCACCACCACGCCGGCGCTCTCCGTGCAGGCGCTGGGCAGCGGTGCCACCTACGGTGACGTCACTTTCGAGGTGGGCGCCGGGGAGATCGTCGGGCTCGCGGGTGCCGCCGGCAGCGGTCGTACCGAGGTCGCCGAGACCGTGGTGGGGCTGCGGGCGGCCCGGGTGGGCGAGGTGGCGATCGCCGGACGGCGGCCTCGGCCCGGCAGCGTTCCCGCTGCCCTCGCCGCGGGTGCCGGGTTCGTCCCGCAGGACCGGCACCACCAGGGATTCGTGCCCGACATGTCGATCGCCGACAACGCCACACTGTCCGTTCCGCACCGGATCGGCAGGAACGGATTCCTCAGCCGTGGCCGACGGGACCGGCTCGCCGGCGACATGATCGAGAAGCTCGCGATCAAGACACCAGGACCGGAGCTGCCCGTCTCCGCGCTCTCTGGCGGCAATCAGCAGAAGGTCGTCATGGCCCGGGCGCTGGCGGACGACCCCCGCCTGCTGGTGCTGATCAACCCGACCGCAGGCGTGGACGTGCGCTCCAAGGAGTTCCTCCTCGGCAAGGTCGAGGAAACGGCTCGGGCCGGGACGGGAGTGCTCATCGCCTCCGACGAGCTCGACGACCTCCGCATGTGCGACCGGGTCCTGGTGATGTTCCAGGGCCGGGTGACCTCAGAGATGGCCCGCGGCTGGCACGACCACGAGCTCGTGGCCGCGATGGAAGGAGTGGACCTCGATGCCTGAAACCGTCCTCGCGGACACGGCCGGCAAGGCCGCGGAGCCCAAGCCCCCGCGCACGGCGCTGCTCGGCGGCCGGATACCCCTGGCCCGGCTGCGGGACCTCGCCCTCGTCCCCGCGATCGTCGTCATCGCGATCGTCGGCCAGATCGTCAACCCCGTCTTCCTGCAGGCCGACAACCTCATCAACGTCCTGCAGACCATGTCCGAGATGGCCCTGCTGGTCCTCGCCCAGGCGATGATCCTCATCGTCAAGAAGATGGACCTGTCCCTGGAGTCCACGATGGGCCTCGCGCCGGGCGTGGCGGCCTGGCTGGTCGTCCCCGCCGGCGCGGGACACGGGCTCGGCCTGCTCCCCGGTGCCTGGGCGATCCCCGTCACCCTCGCCGTGGGCGTGCTCGTCGGCGTGATCAACTCCCTGATGATCATCCGCTTCGGCCTCAACGGCTTCATCGTCACCCTCGGCATGCTGATCGTCCTGCGCGGCATCCTCACCGGCATCTCCGGTGGGCAGACCTTCTTCCAGCTGCCGGACTCGATGCTCTACCTCGGCACCGCCGAGTGGTTCGGGGTGCCCGCCTCCATCTGGACGTGCCTGGTCCTGTTCGCGATCGCGATCGTGGTGCTCGGCTGGACCGACTTCGGCCGCTCGCTCTACGCCGTCGGCGGCAACGCCGACGCGGCGATGGCGGCCGGCATCCGTACCGGCCGGGTGTTGTGGACCGTGATCGTGACGGGCAGCGTGCTCGCCTCCCTCGCCGGCCTGATGCTGTCCGGGCGCCTGGCCTCGGTCGCCTCCGCGCAGGGCAACGGCTACATCTTCACCGTCTTCGCCGCCGCCGTCATCGGCGGGATCAGCCTGAACGGCGGCAGGGGGACCATGTTCGGCGCGTTCTGCGGCATCCTCCTGCTCTTCATGATCCAGAACGTGCTCACGCTGGCGGGCGTCCCCGCCCAGTGGATCGGTGCTCTCAACGGCCTGATCATCCTGATCGCCCTCGCCATCTCCCGCATCACCGGCGGCAAGGTCCAGGAGTGACCCTGGCGGCCGCCGCCCGCCGCCCGTCCTCCGCCGCGTTCACGTCCCGTCCCGGGGGGATCGCCCCCGTGTTCCTCACAGGAGTCGCCGTCATGCCATCCCCCGTGCCCGCGTCCGCCCGCATCACCGCCCTGGACGTCCTGGACGTGCGGTTCCCCACCTCCGAACACCTCGACGGCTCCGACGCCATGAATCCGGAGCCCGACTACTCCGCCGCCTACGTGGTGCTGCGCACCGACGCCGGCGACGGACTGGAGGGCCACGCCCTCGCCTTCACCACCGGACGCGGCAACGACGTACAGGCCGCCGCCATCGCCGCCCTCGCCCCGCACGTCGTCGGCCTGTCCGTCGAGGACGTCTGCGGCGACCTCGGTGCCTTCTCCCGCTCGCTCGTGCACGATCCGCAGCTGCGCTGGCTGGGCCCGGAGAAGGGCGCCATCCACATGGCCACCGGAGCCGTCGTCAACGCCGCCTGGGACCTCGCCGCCAAACGCGCGGACCGGCCCGTCTGGCGGTTCCTCGGCGAGATGGCCCCCGAGGAGCTGGTCGCCCAGGTCGACTTCCGCTGGCTCAGCGACGCGCTCACCCCCGAGGAGGCCCTGCAGATCCTGCGCCGTGCCGAACCGGGCCGCCAGGAGCGCACCGCCCGTCTCCTGGAGCAGGGCTACCCCGCCTACACCACCACGCCCGGCTGGCTCGGCTACTCCGACGAGAAGCTGGCCCGCCTGGCCCGTGAGGCCGTCGCCGACGGCTTCACCCAGATCAAGCTGAAGGTCGGCGCGTCCCTGGAGGACGACGTGCGGCGCATGCGGGTCGCCCGCGACGCGGTCGGCCCGGACATCCGCATCGCCGTCGACGCCAACCAGCGATGGGACGTGGCACCCGCGATCGACTGGATGCGTGCCCTCGCCCCCTACGACCCGTACTGGATCGAGGAACCCACCTCCCCCGACGACATCCTCGGCCACGCCGCCGTCCGCGAGGCCGTCGGACCCATCAAGGTCGCCACCGGCGAGCACGTCGCCAACCGGGTCGTCTTCAAGCAGCTGTTGCAGGCCGGCGCGGTGGACATCGTGCAGATCGACTCCGCCCGGGTGGGCGGCGTCAACGAGAACCTGGCGATCCTCCTGCTGGCCGCGAAGTTCGGGGTGCCGGTCTGCCCGCACGCCGGGGGCGTGGGGCTGTGCGAGATGGTCCAGCACCTGTCGATGTTCGACTACGTCGCCGTCTCCGGCACCACCGAGGACCGGGTCATCGAGTACGTCGACCACCTGCACGAGCACTTCGTCGACCCCGTCCGCATCTCCGACGGCCGCTACCTCGCGCCGGCCCGGCCCGGGCTGAGCGCACAGATGCACCCGGGCTCGCTCAAGGAGTACACCTACCCCGACGGCCCGGTCTGGACGGCCCGTGCCTGAGGCCCAGGCCCTCGTCGACGCGCGTCACCACGCGTGGGGCACTCGCGAGCCGCGCACGGCCGCGACCGCGACAGGCCGGCACAGCCTTCCCAGTATCATCGACGTCACCCTCGGCAGGCGGACTGACGATCTCCGTGCCAAGGAACCCATCAGGTCGGACGTGCCTGTCCGCGACAGGCACGGAAGGAGTGCGCGGTGTCTCTGACGGACAAGGCCATCGCGCAGATCCGGGAACTGATCCGCAGCGGAGCGCTGCCACCGGGCTCGAAGCTCCCGCCGGAGGCGGAGCTGGCCGCCCAGCTCGGCCTCTCCCGCAACCTGGCCCGGGAGGCCGTGAAGGCACTGGCCGTCGCCCGGGTCCTGGAAGTCCGGCGGGGCGACGGAACCTACGTGACCAGCCTCCAGCCGAGCCTGCTCCTGGAGGGGCTCGGCGGTGCGGTGGAGCTGCTGCAGGGCGATTCCGCCGCCGTGCAGGACCTCATCGAGGTACGGCGGCTCCTGGAACCCGTCGCCACCGCACTGGCCGCCACCCGGATATCCGACGATCAGCTGGCCGAGGTGGAACGGCACCTGGAGGCCATGCGCGACGCCCATGACGACGTGGAGCGGCTCAACGCCCATGATGCCGCGTTCCACCGCGCCGTCATCTCGGCCACGGGCAACGAGACCCTGGTCACGATCCTGGAGGGCATCTCCGGACGTACGCTGCGCGCCCGCACCTGGCGCGGTCTGGTCGACACCCAGGCCTCGGAACGGACCATCGCCGAGCACGAGGCGATCTTCCGGGCGCTGTCGATCCGCGACGCCTCCCTCAGCCAGGCCGCTGCGTTGATGCACGTCAGCAACACCTCGCTGTGGCTGAGCGAACACCTGCGTTCGGGAGAAGCCCTTCCCTGGACATGAGGGCCGAGGGGCGAGGAGGGCAGCGCCGCCCCCGACTCGCGGTCCGCCGTGCCTACGGGACGGGACGGGCGGCACGGATGCCGCGCGGGGACGCCCCGAGTTCACGACGGCAGGTCTTGTTGAACGCCTGGAGGTCGGGGATGCCGACCGAAGCGGCGACGGCGGGGATGGAGAGCGTGGTGGCGCGCAGGAAGTGCCGCGCCCGCTCCATCCGCCGGGCCCGGATGTAGCCGACCACCGTCTCTCCCGTGGCAACCCGGAACAGCCGCGTCAGGTGGTTGTGGGAGACGCCGACCGTCTCCGCGATCTCCGGCACCGTCAGGGGCTCGGTCAGCCGCGCCTCGATCAGGGCCACTGCGGCCGCCACCGCGGGGTGGACGGCCTGCGCGCTCCGCTCCCGTGGCGGGGTGATCCCGGCAACCCGCCACAGGGCTCCCCACACTTCGGCGACCGCTCGGGACGGCGTGTGCGGCCAGGCGGCCAGCGCCTGGCTCAGCTGATCGGTGAGGAAGCCCAGTTCCGGACCGGCCTGCTGGATCACCGGGATGCTCGCGGCCGCTCCCCCCGTGCCGAGGCGGAGGTGGACGTAGAGGTGTTCGGAGCGGCCCCGGTAGCGGTAGCGGACTTCGGTCCCGGGCGGTACGAGGCTGACCCGGCCGGGGCGGATCGCGTGCTCGGTGCCGTCGACCGTCAAGTCGGCCTCGTAGCCGTACAGATGGAGCTGCCAGAGGTCCGGCAGCGAGAACACGTCCTCGTGGCCGGCCGCCCCGTGCACGCCGATGCCGACGGCGGCGAGTTGCGGAGGCTCGTCGAGATGGGCGGTGACCGTGTGCATGGTCCCGTGTTCTACCACGGCGTCCACGACCCGATCCAGGGTCGTGAACCTCGGCTCACCGCGGGGCTGCATGGTGAGAATCGACCACAACAGGGTGAACCAGGCCCACGCGGCGAGGCCCCGGGCAGGCCTAGCGTGGCCGCCATGGAGAAGAGTCAGGAGCTGCTCAGCTCGGTACAGATGGCGCGCTTCGTCGCGCGCGGATCGCTGCGGCTGGACGCGGTGGTCCCGGCGGAGCTGAACGCCGAGGGCCTGGGGGTGCTGGCCGACGACGTGCCCCCGGTGCCGTACGGGACACCGCTGCCCGCGGCCTATCCCGAGGGATCGTTCGTCCGCAGGCTGCTCGAACTGCCGCGGGTCGCAGGGGCGCTGCACAGCCTGGTGGGCCCCGAGCCGTGGGTGGACCACCACTTCGTGCACACGCGTGAACCCCACGGCGGCGAGGCCCAGGCGCTGCACGGGGACGCCATCATCGACGTCCGGCCGGACGCCTTCGACGTGCAGCTGATGTACTACCCGCAGGCGGTGACGCTGGAGATGGGCGGCACCCTCAGCGTGCCGGGCAGCCATCTGCGCCGGACCAACGAGTCGGACACCGGCCGGTACCAGAACCTGCGCGGCCAGGACCGGCTGGTCTGCCCGGCCGGGACGGTGGTGTTTCTGCACCACGGCCTCTGGCACGGGGGCCGGCGCAACGACAGCGACACGCTGCGCTACATGTTCAAGATCCGCTTCAATCCGACGGTGCGCCAGCAACGGCTCTGGAACACCTCGGACCTCCACGACCCGCAGGTGACAGCCGAGTTGGGCGCGATGTTCCCGTGGTACGAGGGGGCGACCGGTCGCCTGGAGCTGTACAACCGCATCCTGCTGTGGCGGGCGCTGACCGGCGACGACAGCTACGACCTCGACCACTGGGTGACCAGGGTCTCCAACCGCCCCCGGGGGAAGGCGTCATGACGAACCACACGACCACCACGACCACCACGACCGACACGACCGACACGACCGACACGACCAAATCGGCCCGGCAGCAGGTCCTGGTGCTCTACCTGTCCAACTCCGCACTGGACTCCCCCGTCGTCGGCTGGGCGAGGTACGACGGCACCGGCCGCACCTCCCCCACCACCGGCGACAGCGACGAGCCGCCGTACGGGACCGGAGTGGCGGCGCTCCGGGACGGCTGGCGCCTCTTCCAGGCCGCGCAGCTGATCCCGCCGTACCCGGGACACGAGTACGATGTCTCCTTCCTCAAGCACGAGTTCTTCTTCGAACGGATCGTCGACGCCCCGGCAGCGGAGTGACGTTGACACCCCTTCGGGCCACGGTGACGGGTGCCGCCCCCGTGTCCCCCGGCTACCGCACTGCCGAGGGTGCGATCCGGCTCACGTCGTGCACTGGACCAGGACCATCCCCTGAACGAGGACGAAATGACTGAGGCGAATCTCGTCGTGCTGTCGGCCGGTGACGCGGCCCTCACGCTCGACACCACCGGACCGGAACTGCCCCGGGTACTGCACTGGGGCGCCGATCCCGGCTTCCGCGCCGGCGACGCCGCGCAGGTCCTCGACGCCATGGGCCGCACCCGGCGCCACCAGGCCGGGAGCCTGATGCCCTCCCAGGGTCAGGGCTCGGGCTGGTTCGGACGCCCGACCCTGGCCGGGCACCGCGACGGCCGGGTCCGCCCCCCGCGCTTCGAGCTCGCCGAACCGGTCGCCGTACGCGCCGAGGACGGCCGGGGCGGCACCGTCGACGTGCGGGCCCAGGACCCCGGGGCGGGGCTCGCGCTGCACACCGAACTGCAGATGACCGAGCAGGGCGTCGTGCGGCTGCGCCACACCCTGACCAACACGGCGGCGGACACCTACACCCTGGAGGTGCTGGCGTGCGTGCTCCCGGTGCCCGCCCACGCCGCGGAACTGCTGGACTTCACGGGCCGCTGGGCCCGTGAGCGCTCCCCGCAGCGATCCCCGCTGCGGCACGGCGTGTGGTCGAGGGAGAGCCGGCGCGGCCGCACCGGCTTCGACGCCGGACTGCTGCTCGCCGGCACCGCGGGCTTCGGCTTCCGGCACGGCGATGTCTGGGGCGTGCACCCCGCCTGGAGCGGCAACCACGTCCAGTACGCGGAGCGCCTCGCCGACGGGACGACCGTCCTCGGCGGCGGCGAACTGCTGGCCGCGGGCGAGATCCGGCTGGCGGAGGGCGAGTCGTACCGGACCCCGTGGGTGTACTTCGCGACCTCCGGCACGGGCCTGGACGGGATCAGCCGCGGCTTCCACGACCTGCTCCGCAGCCGCCCCCAGCACCCGAACACCGCCCGGCCCGTCACCATGAACATCTGGGAGGCCGTCTACTTCGACCACGACCCCGAACGGGTACGCACCATCGCGGACACCGCGGCGACGGTCGGCGTGGAGCGGTTCGTCGTGGACGACGGCTGGTTCCGCCACCGCCGCCACGACCGCGCCGGCCTCGGCGACTGGTACGTCGACGAGAAGGTGTGGCCCGACGGGCTGCGCCCGCTCGCCGACCACGTCCACGGGCTCGGCATGCAGTTCGGCCTCTGGTTCGAACCCGAGATGGTCAACCCCGACTCCGACCTCGCCCGCGCCCACCCCGACTGGTTCCTCGCCGACCCCGAACGCCTCCCGTACGAGCAGCGGACCCAGCACGTCCTGGACGTCGCGCACCCCGACGCCCACGCCTACCTGCTGGAGCGGATCAGCACCCTCGTCGGGGAGGTGGGCATCGACTACATCAAGTGGGACCACAACCGCGACCTCGCCGACGCCGTCCACGACGGCCGCCCCGGCGTGCACGCCCAGACGACGGCGGTCTACCGGCTCCTGGACGAACTGCGCGGCCGCCACCCCGGGCTGGAGATCGAGTCCTGCTCCTCCGGCGGAGCCCGCGCCGACCTCGGCATCCTCGAACGCACCGACCGGATCTGGGGATCGGACAACATCGACCCGATCGAACGTCAGGCCATCCAGCGCTGGACCGGCCTGCTCCTGCCCTACGAGCTGATCGGCTCCCACGTCGGCTCCTCCCCCGCCCACATCAGCCACCGCGCCACCACCCTCGCCTTCCGCTGCGCCACCGCCCTGTTCGGCCACGCCGGCATCGAAGCCGACATCTCCGGCTGGCCGCAGGAGGACCTGACCGCGCTCGCCGCGTGGATCGACGCCTACAAGCAGCTGCGGCCGCTGCTCCACCGCGGCGACGTCGTCCGCACCGACCACCCCGACCCGGCCGCCTGGGTCCACGGCGTCGTCTCACGGGACCGGGCCCACGCCGTCTTCGCGTACGTCCAACTGGAGACCTCCGCCATCGAGAACGGCGCACCCGTACGCCTTCCGGGCCTGGAGCCCGAGACCCGCTACGCCGTGCGCGTGCGCCCCGAGCTCTCCTCCCCCGAACACACCTGGCCCGCCTGGGCTCGGCGTACGGCCGCGCTCACCCTGACCGGCCGGTACCTGGCCCAGGTCGGCCTGGCCGCCCCGGGCCTGACCCTCTGCCCCGGCCAGGCCCTGGTCGTCGAGGCGCAGGCACAGCCGTCGGCCTCGTAGGAGTGATCCTCCGCCCCGGCTGCAGGAGCAGGACCCCTACAGCCGGGGCGGAGGCGTGCCGAGGGCCCGGCTGAGTTCTGGTCCACGCCTTCTCCAGCAAGTCCGGTGTGCAGCAGGCCTCTTGACGCACCGCCACCGTTTCCTTAGGTTGAACCAGGCATCGAAGCGCTTCGATCGACTCACCCGACCGGCAGCCACCGCATCGAGCCGCTCACGAAGCGCCGGGGCGAGGCGCGCTGACGGTGGAGGAGCACTCGGGCACCAGCCGTCCCGACAGGCCCGCTCGCCCCCGACCGGCCCCCGGGCCGGCGTCTCTCGGCCGGTCGGCCCCCTGTCCACCACTTTTCTCGGGAGCACACCCGCCATGACCACGGTCCCGTCCGACCACCGCCTTGCCCGACGCCCGTTCCCGACGGGCTTCGCGTGGGGCGCAGCGACCGCCGCCTACCAGATCGAGGGCGCCACCACCGAGGGCGGCCGGACCCCCTCGATCTGGGACACGTTCAGCCACACCCCCGGCAAGACCGAGAACGGCGACACCGGCGACACGGCGGTGGACCACTACCACCGCTTCCGCGAAGACGTCCGGATCATGGCCGACCTCGGCCTCACCTCCTACCGCTTCTCCATCGCCTGGCCCCGCGTCCAGCCGACCGGACACGGCCCCCTGTCCGACCACGGCCTCGACTTCTACCGCGCCCTCACCGACGAACTGCTGGAGCACGGCATCACCCCCGCCGCCACGCTCTACCACTGGGACCTCCCCCAGGAACTCGAGGACGCGGGCGGCTGGCCCGCTCGCGACACCGCGTACCGCTTCGCCGAGTACGCCGCCCTGACCGCCGAGGCCCTCGGCGACCGGGTGTCCACCTGGATCACCCTCAACGAGCCCTGGTGCAGCGCCTTCATGGGGTATGCCGCCGGCGCCCACGCCCCCGGCCGCACCGACCCGGCGGACGCGCTGCGCGCCGCGCACCACCTCAATCTCGGCCACGGCCTCGCCGTCGGCGCGCTGCGCGCCGCACTGCCCGCCGACGCCCGAATCTCCGTCTCGCTCAACCTGCACGCCGTACGACCGCTCACCGACAGCCCGCAGGACGCGGAGGCGGCCGGCCGGATCGACGCCGTCGGCAACCGGATCTTCACCAGCCCGATGCTCAAGGGCCGCTACGACGACGACCTCCTCAAGGACACCGCCCACCTGGTCGACTGGGACGCCCTGGTCCACGACGGCGACCTCGCGGAGATCTCCCGCCCGATCGACCTGCTCGGCCTCAACTACTACGCCCCGACCGTCGTCTCCTCCCCTGCCGAGGGCCGGCGCCTCCCGCGCGAGGACGGACACGGTACCGGCTCGCACTCGGTGTGGCCGGGCGCCGAGGACATCGCCTTCCACCGCGCCAACGAGAACGTGACCGCGATGGGCTGGCCGATCGACCCGACCGGCCTGTCCGACACCCTCACCGCCCTGCACCGCGAGTTCGGCCTGCCCCTGCTCGTCACCGAGAACGGCGCCGCCTTCGACGACACCGTCGCCCCCGACGGCAGCGTCCACGATCCCGAGCGCACCGCCTACCTCCGCGGCCACCTCGACGCCGTCGCCGACGCCATCGCCGCCGGCGCGGACGTCCGCGGCTACTACCTCTGGTCCCTCCTCGACAACTTCGAGTGGGCGTACGGCTACAGCAAGCGCTTCGGCGTCGTCCACATCGACTACGTCACCCAGAAGCGCACCCCGAAGTCCAGCGCCCGCTGGTACTCCGAGGTCATCCGCCGCGGCGGACTGGACTAGGGCCTGTTGCGCGAGTGGATCTCGAATTGCGGTGATCACGGTGTGGCGCGAGAGGAGCTGACGGGCCGGCAGTGGGTTCGGCTGGAGCCGTTGCTGCCAGCGGGGAAGAAGCCGGGCAGGCCGCGGCCGCGGACGCGTCGGCAGCTGATCAACGGAATACGGGGTGCCGTTAACGATCGTGTCAGGAGCCCCACATGCGCCGACGGCTACTCGGCAGCCGTGATGCGGGCGGCGTAGACCCGGTAGGCCTTACGCGCGGCGGGCCCGGCGGATTCGGCGGCCAGGACCGCGCTCTGCAGGAGAGCGGCGCGGTGGAGTTCGAGAGGTGCGGTGATCCGGAGCGAGTGGCCCTGGCCGCGGCGGATGACCCGGCCGGAGGCGAGCGCCTGGCGGACGGCCTCGGTGCCGGCGGTGGCGAGGTGGTCGGCGAGCAAGCCGGGCAGGTCGAGCACCACCTCCGGGTCCGGCGCTGGCGCGGCCTTCTCACCGGGGTCGGCCGGGAGGACGTCGAGTTGCTTGGGCAGTTCGCGGGCGCCGGCGGCGTCCAGGATGCGGCGGATCGTCTTCGGGTCGACCTGGTGCTGGCGGGCGAGGGCCTTGACGGCAGTGCCTTTACCGAACGCCTCCACGACGTCGGCGGCCTGGTACTCGCTCAGCGCGACGGGGCGGCCGAGCGTCTTGCCGGAGGCTTCGGCGGCGGCGACGCCTTCGCGGGTGTTCTCCGAAATCATGTCGCGCTGGAACTCCAGCACGGCGGCGAGCACGTTCACCATCATCTTGGTGCCGGGGTCGTCGGAGGCTAGGTCGATGCCGGACAGCAGTCCGGACTCGACCCGCAGGTGCAGGCCGCGGCGGATCAGCACCGGCCGCAGGGCGAGGATGTCCGCCACCGAGCGGAAGAGCCGGGCGGCGTCGGCGATGCGGATGGTGTCGCCGACGGCGGCCTCGTTCAGCAGCCGGGTGAAACCGGCGCGGTCGAGCGAGAGCTGCCGGGTGGAGGTGGCGGGGTCCTCGTAGACGGGGGCGCCTGCGGCCAGCAGCGGGGCCAGGGCGTGGCGCTGGCGGGCGTCGGTCTGCTTGTCGGTGGAGTGCCGCAGGTAGAGCCGGTCGGCCATGTGCTCTTCGCCTTCCCCGGGTGGCGGGGCCCGGCGGTGTCCGCAGACCACCCTAAAGGCTGTCCCGTAACTATCCGTCTGGTTCGGCGTTGGTCACGGTATGGGTGGGGTGATCTCGGCGAGCGATCCGATGTGGATCGAGCCGTT